>CAQPRV010000118.1 GCA_948857205.1 uncultured Clostridia bacterium | reverse complement strand
TTCCATTATTGTACAATTGTACCATTTGTAATTTAAATTCTTCTGTAAATTCCCTTCTTTCTCTTCTTGACATGTTAATACCTCCATTTTTATTTTAACATGTCCTTATCTTTTTTGTCTAATTTATTATAACCAATCCATGTTATTTCAATTTTAGTAATTTTTAGTTCACTCAGTGTACTTTTCTTTTAAATTTTAGTCAAATACAAGTACACTTGGTGAACTAATCTCCATATTTTTATAAAATTTAGTACATTTAGTGAACTTTAGCACTCTGATAGGCATTTTTTAGTAGTTCATTCGGTGAATTTTCACATCAAATCTGCTTAAAATTTTTGTTCTTTTATTAACTCTTGAAGGCTTGTCCTTCTATGTATATAGGCGATGTGTGAGCACTCACTTTCCTGCCCTCATTTCTAATGAGGTATTTTTCGTTTCAATAGTGCTTATGTCTACTTAATTAAATATACTTATCCTTAAATCCTCTTAGTTGAAAAAATAGTGTGCTTTTAAAATTAAGTCAAGGTTGTGCGACAGCACATTCATTTTAACCTTGACTTGATTTTATAAAGCACATTAGAATTGTCTAATAGGATTTAATTTTCTTCTTTTTTACTGTCTAACTTTTTATTTTCTTCTAAATATTTATAATTAAGAGCATTCTCACTACTAATAACTGTCTCCCCAAGTTTTTGTTCTAAATCATCACGAGCAGTTTTAGCAACTTCTCCTCCTGCTCTAGCAATTTTCCTATTTTCTTTTAACCCTTGTGGTCTATGCTTTTTAGCAAGTTCACGAGTTGCAATTTCTCCTAAATCAGTCAAAGCTACCTCTACATCTGTCATATTGTCTCTTAATGATTCTTTTCTAATATTTTTATACTCTTTATATTCACTTGCCTTCATTCCTGACCAACTTTGATATATTTCATTTGTTAATATTGCATATTCATAATTTTGTTTTATTCCATTTTCTTTCCATACATCTGTTAGTTTTTTTCTGTCTAAAATACCTTTTAGTCTTGCTTCAATCCACTTATCATCATAGCCTCTACTTCTGTAATAGTCTATTGCTCTATTTATAGCAATTTCTGGATCAAAAATTTCGTCTATTCTTTCATTTCCCATTTGAGCAAGCCACAATTTAAATGGTTCTGCTTTTGAACTTGGTATAGTTTCTATTAATCTTAAAATTCCTTTTGTGTCTAGTGTATCTGTTAAATAGTTTTTTCCATCTTTTTGAGATTTTATTTTCAGTTGTACGATATTTTCGTACAACTGACTTCCTTCTTCTGTTAACTTTCTTTTTAAGTCTGACCAATATCTTTTAGGAATATTACTGTCTGTTAGAGCTTTAATAACATCTATAACGCTAAAATAGTATTCTTCTTTTTCTGAATCCCATACACTTCTTATTTCATTTCCTTCGAAAAGATTTGAAATTGTTTCTAATTTGTTATTATCATTCATATAAAAATACCTCCTTATGTATGTTTTATTCTGTTTACAAAAGCACTCTTCAATGCCTCTAACATTTGCTGACTTCTTAGTTCTCTTTTTCTTTTATCTTCTATATATTCTTCAATTGTCCATTTTTTCAATCTCGATAAAGCTAACTTCTTATTTTTGTTTAATAAATCAATAATATTTTTTATCATAAGTAACTCTTCGTAAGTAATTTCTTTATTGGATAAAAATTGTGTATCTAACATAAATTCATACCTTACTTCTTTTTCTAAACAAATTGGTTTCGCAATTATAATAAATCCTCCGATTTGAACTAAAAAATCACACGAACTAAAATTAGTTTTTACTTTATAACCTTCTATTGTATTTCTTATAATCTCTTTTTTTAATTCTGTTAAATTCACACTATCACTTCCTTAATTATTTTTTCATATTATATAATATTTTCTTCTTATTGTCAAACATTTGTTTTTATGTGATAAAATTCCTTTTATTTTTATTTATTTTATGTTTTATAAAATCTAAAAGCACGGAAATCTAATTAAATCCGTGCTTTAAACTAACTTTCAAAGTAAAAAGCTAGCCTTGAATTGTCTCTAATAAATTTTTCTTCAAAATTATTATTTGTAAAATCCCTTATAGTATTTCTCCAAAATTTCTGTGCCTTTTCGTTTTTTATTAATGTTCTAACTTTCCATTTTCCTTTATATAACTCAAACATTTTATTTGCCATAAACGTACCCGCTCCCATTTTTCTATACTTATTAATAATAAAAAATTCAGCTATTTCGTTCATATTTTCTTCATTAAATCTTTGTAAAACAAAACCTGCTAATTCATTATCACATTTTAATATATCTGGATGTCTACTTTTTTCTTGCCAATATCTTCCAACATATTTATTCATTACATATAGTCCAGAATCTAGCATTGTAAATGTTGCAGTTTCATCTTCAAAAAAACTAAGTTCATATGTATATAATTGCATTAAATTATATATTATATTTTTATCTTTTTCATCGACTTTTATCAAATTAAATTCCATTTTTTCTTCCTTATTTATTTCAAAATTTTCTTTATATATTCAATATTATTGAATAATATTCCCTTTAATCCAATATCATTAGCACTTGTTATATTCCTTTTAGTATCATCTATTAAAATTGATTTCTCTATATCTAAATTATATTTCTTAATTAACTTTTGATAAATCTCAACATTAGGCTTACTTATATTTTCAAAACAAGAAAATACTCCTCCATCTGCCAGTTGTATTATTTCAAAACTATCCTTAATATAATTATAAGTATCTTTTGTTATATTTGAACACAAATATATTTTATAGCCCTTTTGTTTTAAACTTTTATAATATTCTATCATTTCTTGTTTTGGTGGTAACATATATTTTAAATTTTCTTTGCTAAGTATCTGTTTTATTTCATCTTTATACTTTTGATTTTCCTTAACTAAATATTCTATTAATTCACTATTAGTTATAAATCCATTTAAGCAATCTTTCCATTTCTGATTATGAAAAATTATATCGTTTAGTTCTTTTCTTTTACTATCTTCTATATTTAGTTTGTCTAAATATGTTTCGGGATTGTAGTCAAGCAACACTCCACCTATATCAAATATTATATTTCTTATCATTACATTCTCCTATTGTTAATTCTACCACACATAACTTATGATCAAATCGTGTTTCTATTATTTCATAATAATTATGTTTTATACCGATTTGTTGTTAATATGTAATCAATTTGTTTATCTTTTCTAGTCTTTTGATTTTCATACACACATTTCATCTTTTCTTTTAAATTTGGAAATAACTCAAATATATTTGTATAATTAAAATCTCCTAACAATATAACATTCTTATTTAATTCAATTATCTTCAATATTTTATCTTCTAATTTGCTATATATATTTCTATACTTTAGTGGATTTTCTCCAAATATATGAAATGGTAAACAGTGTCCTTCAATAATTACTACATCTATTTCTTCTATCTGAGATATATTGAAGCCTTTATCATGTGACCAATATGTAATTGTACTTGTTTTTTTATATACTAGCTTTGGATTTTCTAATATATACTTCTCATTACTATTTATTTTGAATTTTGAACATATAGATACTCCCATTTTATCATCTTTGTTCATATCTGATGGAGATAATGAAATTTCTTCGCAATATTTCAATTTAGTGTTTTCGCTTATATAACTTGCTAATGATTGTAAATTATTGGATTCTGTAATAGATTCTTGAAATGCAATTATATCTATATTATTTTCTTGTATTTGTTTTCTTATATATTCATATGAATTTTTATTAATTTCTTTGTTTTCTAAATCTTGTCCTATATTCCAAGTTGCAATCTTTATTATCTTTTCCATAATTAGTCCTCAAACATATTCTTTCTATTATATTTTTTGCAATTCAATTTTTCTTTTAAATATACACATTCTTGTAAATCTATATTATTTATATTTGCTAAACAAACTATATAATATAACACATCTTGAAGTTCTTCTTCTATTGTACCCTTTATAGTTTCTCCTTTTTCCCTTCTTTTGTTTTTTCTTATAACTTCTGCAAGTTCTCCTACTTCTTCTATTAATTTTAACATATATTTATCATTTGAATTATTCTTGTGGTCTATGCTTTTTATACATTCTTGCAATTTTCTAATAGTTAAATCATTTTCCATATTTTTAACCTCTCTTTTTACTATATTTTATAATCATAATCCCATAAACTTAATTTTCCATTTATTTGTATTGGTTCTATTTCTTCTATATCTTCTATTTTAAACCCATATCCTTCCCAATCATTTTTTGTTACTAATCCTCTATATACTTCTGGATTTTTAGGAACTACTTCTTTTCTAAATTTATCATCCACATAAATGCAATCTGTTATTTTTGCCTTTGCTATTATACACCCACTTAGATACTCTAAATTAAGATTTTCAAATCTATTCATTGCTTTTTTGTCTATTCCCTTACCTGCATGAATTAAAATATCTCCTCTATATTTTGTTTTCCATGTTCTAAATTCATACTCTTTATAGCCTTTGGCAATTAGAGTCGCCCATGGTTGTTTTATAGTTATAACTTTCATTTTCTTACTCCTTAATTTGTCAGATTGTTTCTGACAAATTTTAAATACTTTATTATTCTATTTTTCAAACTCATTCTTTCTACTCTTAAAAAATTCATAAAAATATTTTACATTTTCAAGTTCACTCCATTTTTGAACTTTATAATCATCTGTATCTAAATTATATATTTTAGCATTTAAAATTCCTAGCATAAATGGAGAGTGTGTTGCTATAATAAATTGAATTCCTAAATATCTTGCCATTTTATTTATTTCTTTTGCAAGTTTTACTTGGTTTTGTGGAGATAATGAAACTTCTGGTTCATCTAATAAATATAATCTATCTGGTTCAATATTATCTTCTAAAATTTGCATTGTCGTTTCTCCATTAGAATATTTATCTTGTGAAAATTCAAATCTTGCAAACTGTTTTTCACCCTCTTTTGTTTGTAGAAATTCTTTAGCACTTTGCAAACCTCTTTCTCTAGCTAAATTACTTTCTATGCTTTCTTGTAGAACTGCATCTTGTTGTATTTTTCTTATTTCATATAGAATTTCTTCACTTTTAATATATCTACTATTTTCTGGTATTCTAGTAATCTTTCTACCATTTTCATCTTCTCCTAGTTGGTATTCACATTTTGATGCATATCCTTCAAAATAATCTAATGTTCCAACAACTTTAGGATTGTTTCTTTCTTTCCCTTTTAAATCTAGTTTATGTGCAATAATATTTAGTATAGTCGATTTTCCAGAACCATTATTACCATATAATACAGTTATATTATCGAATAAAAATACATCTGGCTCTTTATTTTTTAATACATTGAATGGATATATGTTATTATTTCTAATTTTACTATTACTTAATTTAAATGTCTTTAGATATATCAAATTTACCTCCAACTATCTGCTATTTGTCTTTCCTATTTTATATCACAAATTAACAATTTTTCATAGTATTTTGCCAATATTTACAAAACATATTTATCCTTACATTTGCTTAATTGCCACAAAATCTCCAATAGGAATAATGTCAAGAGCGAACGATAGTGAGTTTATTTACTCTTGACATGGCTTTTTATTGGAGATTAGAATTATTTTGCAAATGTATAGGACAAAAAAATAGATATCAGTACATATCTACTGACACCTATTTTATAAAGATTCTCTATAACTCATTTTAATAAATTTCTTCTATCTCTTGAAATACCTAGCTTTACATTATATCTACAAATCAACACAACCTATACCTGTTATACTTACAGTAGATACAAGCTCAAATTTTTCAGTATTTCAAATACTTTGCTCAATTTTCTAAAAATCTATTTATGTGTTTGCACTTACCATATCAGCAACCACTTTAACTTTCACACCCAAATTTTGATGTTTTTCTTTTCCAAATCTGCCTTTTTCCTCAAAAGTTATAATCTCTGAAACCATATCAAAATCAAGTATTACATGTCTTGCTTTAGTTGTAGCACTGCCACGCATTCCACATGGCTTGTAAACGGAAACATATCAACGCACTTTAAACTATTAATATAATATAATTCTTCAAATTTAGCTAAATCACGTACCAATGTAGCAGGATTGCAACTAATATAAATAATCTTCTTAGGTCTTAATTTCATAATATTATTAATACTAACACCATCTAAACCTTTTCTTGGAGGATCTACCAATACAAAATTAGGAATTATCTTCTTATTATCAATCAAATCCGTTAAAGCGACTTCTACATCTCCAGCAATAAATTCAGTATTATATACATTATTAATTTTAGCATTTTCTTTAGCCATAGCAATTGCTTCTTCAACAATTTCAATACCATAAACCTTTTTAGCATATCTTGACAAAAATAAAGAAATAGTTCCAATACCACAATATAGGTCAAAAACAACATCAGTATTTTTAATATCAGCACTTAAGACTGCTAATTCATACAATTTTTGTGCTTGAATAGGGTTTACTTGATAAAAAGAAAGAGGAGAAATTTTAAAAGTAAAATCACCTAAAATATCTGTAATATAACCCTTTCCATACAAATTAATATTCTTATTACCAAATATTACATTAGTATTCCTATTATTAACATTTTTCACAATTGATTTAACATTTGGGAATCTATTTAAAATAGCTTTAACCAATTCTTTCTCTTTTGGAATTTTATTGCCATTAATAACAATAATACACATCATTTCATTTGTTTTTTTACCTATTTTAGTCACAATATGCCTTACTAAACCTTTCCTTGTATTTTCATCATATATACTAATATTATTCTCAACAATAAAATTAAAAACAAACTTTGCTATTTCTTCAGTTTTTTCATCTTGTATTAAGCACTTTTTAATGGAAATTATTTCATGAGTTCTGTTAGCAAAGACTCCCATAACACTTTTACCACTTTTATCTCTCCCTAAAGGATATTGAGCTTTATTTCTATAATGATATGGATTATCCATGCCAACTATTCCTTGTACATCTATCTTATTTTTCAATGTCTTATTAACTAAACTTTGTACCATATTCTGTTTCATTCTTAATGTTTCTTGATATTCAACATGTCTTAAATTGCATCCTCCACATCTTTTATATGTACTACAATCACTTTCTTTTCTTTTTGAAGAAAATTCCAATGTTTCTATTGCTTTTCCATATGCATGTGAAGAAAGTACTTTTAGAATTATAATTCTTACCTTTTCTCCTTTTAATGTATTTGGTATAAAAATAGTAATTCCATTTATTTTAGCAATTCCCTCTCCTTGATATCCATTATCAATAATTTCAACTATATATTCTTCATTCTTCTTTATTTCCATTTAACTCCCCTTAAATACTTTATATTAAAAAATGCTTTATAGCTATCTTCAATTAATACCTAAATTTGGGTTATCCCTTCAAAATATTCTTTATCGTTAATATATAAATTTAAACTATTTTATGAAATAATAAAATTATTCGTTGTCTTTTTGTATTCTATAATATCTATTCAATTATTTTATAACACTTCAATTTTAGCCCATAGTTTTCTATTTTCTAATCTAATCCTATTAACTTTGTTTCATCTTGAATAATATCGCTAAAATCGCTTTAGATTATTGCTATATCACTATTCTGACTTTTCAACCATGTTTGTTCATACTCCATTTTTTATTTGCTCAAGTGCATAATTATCTATGTATATTTAAATTCTAATAGTAGAACAAATATGAAAATCGAAGATTTTTCTATACAATAAAAAATGTACTTGCTACTGTCTAACAAATACATTCTTTAAATAATTTTTTAGATGTTACAAAAAATTTGGTAATTTTTTGTTCACTTTTTTGTTGGTGCCTTCACCTGGAATCGAACCAGGGACACAAGGATTTTCAGTCCTTTGCTCTACCGACTGAGCTATAAAGGCAAGTATATAAATTATTGATTCTACCAATTAAGTAATTAGACATATAAAAATAACTTTTTTTATTCTACAAATTAAACTGTAATAATTCAAATAAAAAAATGGCGACCCGGAACGGGCTCGAACCGTCGACCTCTAGCGTGACAGGCTAGCGTTCTAACCAACTGAACTACCGGGCCATTAATAAATAATGGTGGTCGCTATAGGGCTCGAACCTATGACCCCCTGCTTGTAAGGCAGATGCTCTCCCAGCTGAGCTAAGCGACCGTTTATTATTCATCTCTCGACGAAATTTATTATACTAACTTTTTTTTTAGTTGTCAATACTTTTTTAAATTTTTTTCAAATTTATTTTTCATTAAAAATTTTCATTGCCAATACAACAACTTTTTTTCAAAAAGTATTGTTATATTCTTGCTTTATATTTTAAACAAAATTCTTGTTTTCATTACAATAACAGTTTTTCTAAAAATTCCTAATTGCTTTTATAGAAAACTATTTTGTATATCAAAAGAGTATTTAAATAAAAGCAATTAAGAACTTTAATATTAATTAATTTAACACAACAATAAATAATTACAATTTATCCCAAAGCAACATCTAATACCATCATCAAAGCAAAGCCAAATATTAAACCTAAAGTTGCTAAATTCTTATTCTCCTTTATTGACTCTGGTAGCAATTCTCTCGCTGCAACAGCAATCATTGCACCAGCTGCAAAAGAAAGCAAAAATGGTAAAATACTTCTTATAGTCAAAGCTAAAATCACACCAATAACCGCTGATATAGGTTCTACTAAAGCTGATGCCTGCCCAAACATGAAACTTTTAAATCTTGAAAAACCTTCATTTCTTAATGGTAAAGAAACTGCTGCACCTTCTGGAAAATTTTGAATACCTATTCCAATTGCAAGCATAAGAGCACCTATTAAAGTCATACCAGGAACTTGACTCGCAATTCCTCCAAAAGCAACACCTACAGACATACCCTCTGGTATATTATGAATAGTAATTGCTGATATTAAAAGTATACTTCTTTTTAAAGAATCAGCACTTCTCAAACTCCTTTTATTTTTTAATACTTTATCTAAAAATTTATCAGACAATAATACAAACAATCCTCCAACAATAAATCCACCTGCTGGTAATAGCCATGCTATGTATCCAAGTTCTTCTGATAGATCAATTGAAGGAGCAAGTAAAGACCAAAAAGAAGCCGCTATCATTACTCCAGCACTAAAGCCCAAAATTGTATTTAACACTTTTCTATTTACATTTTTAAAAAAGCAAACCATAAGTGCTCCCAAAGCTGTTATTCCCCATGTAAAGGTTGTAGCAATTAATGCTTGAATTATTGGATTTAAATTTTCAAACCAACTCAATCTTATCACCTCACACTACATAATATGTTTTATATAATGTTATGTGACAATTTTCAACATCTTATACAAATATATTTATAATATCACACATATTAATAGTTTCAGTATAATCTATTTGAATTTTTTTCCTCCTATAATCTATATTTGAAACTATACCTTTAATATTAGTATATTGCTTATCTTTATAATATTTTATTTTAACCTTACTTCCTTTTTCTATTTTGTTAAATTCTATTTCAAGTTCTTCTAAACTTTCTTCAGATAACTCTATTTTTTCTTCTTTTTCTATTTCTTTTGCTCTTAAGGCTTCTTGTAATCCCTTAAGTGCATCGAATGGAAGAAACTGTTTTGCTCTATCTATCCTACTAACCACTATTATGACCTCCAATTAGTTGATTTCTTATTAAAGTTGTAGCACCTTCTTCTAAATTCATTCCTCTTAAAATAGCATTTTTACCCATCTTATTTTTTATACTACATATTGTATTTTCTAGCCTTCTTTCCTTATTTATTTTCTCCTGATCAACAAATAGATTCAATTGTACACCTTTTGTCTCTATTACATTTATAAAGCTAATCCCTATTCTTCTTATTCCTGTAAATTTATCTGTTGTTTTATCATATAAATTTATAAATTCTTTAACAAGTTCAGAATAAACATTTGTATAATCTAAAATTTTTTGTGTTCCTCCTGTTGCTTTTATAATATCCTTAGAATATCCTATATAAAGCTGAATCACATTTGTTACTAAATTATTTTCTATTAATCTTAAACTTCCTAATTCTACCATTTCTTTTAGAACTATTTTTGCTTGTTCAAAATTATAATCTTTAAATAATACTTGACTATTAGAAATTGAGTTTGTCTTTGGCTTATATGCTTTTATATCTGCTATTGTACAACTTTCTTTTCCCCAAGAGTGGTCTATTAAATATTCTGCATTTATACCAAATTGCTTATATAGTTTTTTTACATTTGTATGTGCTATATCATACATGTCATATATTCTCATTTTATTTAACCTTTTTTCTATTCCCTTACCAATTTGCCAAAAATCAGATAGTGGTCTATGATGCCATAACTCTTCTTTGTACTTTTCTTCGTCTAGATATCCTATATTATCTGCACTATGTTTTGCTGTGATATCTAAAGCTATTTTACATAAGTACATATTTGTTCCTATACCTGCTGTTGCTGTAATTCCATAAGTTATATATATATCTTTAATTATTAATTTTGCAAGCTTTATAGCAGTCATATTATACATTTTTAAATAATTTGTCACATCTATAAAAGCTTCATCAATTGAATAAACATGTATATCATCTTTTGAGAAATATTTTAAATAAATTTCATATATGTTTGCTGAATATTCAAGATATTTTTTCATTCTTGGAATTGCTATTATATATTTTATTGTTGGCGGTATTTCATAAATTCTACATCTATTTTTTACCCCTAACATTTTCATCTTTGGAGATATTGCTAAACATATTGCTCCTTTTCCCCTACTTGGATCTGCTACTACTAAATTCGTACTAAATGGGTCTAAATGTCTTTCTACACATTCAACTGAAGCATAAAAGGTTTTTAAATCTATACATAAATAAGTTGCTGACATTATTTTCACTCTCCACTAATTTATTTTGTATTATTATAACATTATGCTGGAGGATTGTAAACATGTGTTTGTGTGTAATTTTTTCCATTTTTTCAAATTATTTACATTGATAATTAAAATTAGCTTTTTATACAATAGGAAAGTATGGCTCTTTCCTATTGTATAAAAAAATCTTTAATCCAATTTATTCTTTCTTCATGTATCTTGTTACCAAGTGCAATACCTTCTTTAATTCCATACTTTTTAGAAACCTTATTAGCATTAACCTGTTCTAGGCACATTATTCCAACTTTCTCAAACTGATATCGTTCATCTTGAATTAAATTATTTCTCATCTTATCACAATTAACAACGATTTGTAAGCCATGTAACCCTAAATAAGACTTATCAACTCTTTCTATAAAATCTACTTTTTTAGAAGGCTTCATTTTATAAAAAATTCCACCTCTCATATGTTCTAAACAAGAAGTTATTCCACCTTTCTCCCAAGCTTTAGGAACACCAATATCTTTTGAAAACTTTTTTACAATATCTACACCTCTAGCTTCATGACCATAATGGTGTGGATATTCTTCTTTTGGAGTTGTCCCCTTTCCAAAATCATGAACTAGAATAGAATAATGTACCTCTAATTCTTGAGTGAATAACACACTATTATCTAAACATAACATAGTATGATTATAAGCATCACCTTCTGGATGATACTTTTCAGGTTGTAGAGCCCCAATTAAATCATATACTGGTTTAAAATGTACCTGTAATACTTGTGATTTTCTTAATACATCACCTTTATGACCTTTATCAACTTTTTTTTCTATCCTAGCTAAAGCAAATTCTCTTCCATCTAATTTGAATACAGGAAATGCCTTTCCTATTATTTTACTTCTTGGAAATAATTTTAAAAATTGCTCTTGTGTCAATCCTGTAACACAATAGTCCTCATCTTCATATTTTCTATTTAGTAATTTGTCTCTTAAAGCTCCCCCGAACTAAATATAAATTTCCACCCTCTTTATCTATTGTTCTAGCAATATAATTAATATCCATATTTTATTACCTCTCTAATTTTGTTTATTTTATTGTTTTATATTTTGCTAGTATGTATTCATATTTTTTTTATAGGCTAATTTTTCTTTATCTTTAGTAATTTCTATTATTTCTAAACCTTTCTTCACATATTGGTTTTTCATAAAGTACTTCCATATATTGCCACTAATAAAATTTTCAAGCATAGTCATTGAAATGCCTTTATCTATTCCAATACATTCTTTTGAAAACCAAGGTTCATTACCTTCTAAATTATAAGCATCTCTAAATCCATATTTACACCATAATTTTGGAAAGTTATTATATAAATATTCCATTGATTTTATACTTTCTTTTGGTGTGAAAACAATTGAGCCAATTGGTCCACAAGGTGGTACTGTTCCATCATTTTCTTTTTCAATATCAGCAAGGCATGGTTTAGCACCAAATCCTCCGCTATACCCCTTTGGTCCTACACAAGCTGTTAATCCCCAAGAATTTTCGTTAAAAGTTTTATATTTATCCTTATTATCTATGCAATATTGCCTATTTGCTTTTGTTGCTTTTATAGAATTTTCAAACCAATTTATACCATTATTATCTATTTTATTTCTAAAGTCAATCCATACATGTGAAAATTGATATGTAAAGAGTGTTCCACAATAGGTATATACTATATCTTTTATTTCTTTATAGTTACCTTTTAACTTTTCTATATCATAATACATTGATTTATCTATTGGAAATAAAGGTGATGCAACTCCTAAAACATATAACATCAATTGTTCTGCATACATATCCCATTTTCCCCAAAAACCTCTTTCTGGAGAATATCCCATATAAAATTGATTAGTTTTAGGATTTCTATACCACTGCCAATTAATATTTTTATATAACTTTTCTGCTTTTTCTTTAACAGTTCCTCCAAAAAATTCACCACAAGTAATTGCTCCACATATGAAAATAGCTGTATCAATAATTGATATTTCGCAATTCCATTCTCTCTTTCCAGTTTCTATATTTACAAAATGATAAAAGAAGCCGTTTTCTCCTTCTACATTATTTATAAAAGTATCTAAAGTCATATTGGCTCTATCATATGCCTTTTTGAAACTTATCCATTTATGCTCAACACCTATTACTAATCCTGCTAATCCATAACCTACTGAAGCAATACTTGCTACTTCATCTGCCATAACAGTCTTGTCTTTTATTAACCCATATCCTGCACTATTTTTATCTTTATTAGCCTCTTTTATAAAAAAATTATAACTTCTTTTTAATTCTTTTAACATTAATTTTCTTCCATACTTTTTAAAAATTCTCATGCAACACACCTCTTACTTAAATTATATTAGCTTATACATTCAAATTCAATGGAATTTTGTAGCAATATTGTAAAAAGCTATTACAAGTTTTTTTGTAATAGCTTTTTACTATTTATACTAATTTTAATAGTTTATTTTTATATGTACAAAAATTATGGAACTCACTTATTTAAAAATAAAATAGTAAATACATCCTCCAATTATAGATATAATAAATCCTAAAATCTTCAAGCCATTTGAACCTTCATTTTGATCTCCAAATCCAAAAAACTTTTTAGTTAATATTCTTGCATCATATATCATTATTATTCCTATTAATATCATTAAAATTATAACTAATTTTACAATTATTTGTAACATATTATCAACATCCTTTTAATTACTAAATATATATTAATCTGTTTAAAGAGAAAAGTCAACAATTATAATACAATCTTCTAATTATTAAATCATTCTTATATTTCAATCCTGTTTGAAAACTTATCTTTAATTAAATCTTTAAGTCTAATATTTTCCTCTTTTTGCAATTTTGGATCTTCATAAATTACGTTGTTTGCTACTGCTTGAGCTAACTTTAAAATTGGAATATCTTCAAATAAATTAGCAATTTTAAACTCTGGTAAGCCATGTTGCATAGTGCCAAAAAAATCACCTGCACCTCTAAGCTCTAAATCTTTTTCAGAAATAACAAAACCATCATTTGTGCTACACATAACTTTCATTCTTTCTTTAACTGTATCACTTTTTCCTTCAAACTTTAAAATACAATAAGATTCATACTCTCCTCTTCCAACTCTACCTCTTAATTGATGTAATTGAGCTAATCCAAATCTTTCTGAATTTTCAATAACCATAATATTACTATTTGGAACATCTACTCCTACCTCAATTACTGTAGTAGATATTAAAATATTAATTTTACCTTCTTTAAATTCTTGCATTATAAAATCTTTGTCTTTTGTTTTCATTTTTCCATGAATACATTCAACTCTATATTGTGGAAATACTTGTTTAGAATAAGTTTCATAAAGTTCTTCAACAGATTTTAAATCTAATTCTTCATTTTCTTCTACAAGTGGACATACAATATATGCTTGTCTTCCTTGTTGTATTTGTTTTTCTATAAAAGCATTTACCCTATCTGTCATATTTTTTCCAACTGCAAAAGTCTCAACCTTTTTTCTATTTGGTGGTAATTCGTCAATTATAGAAATATCTAAATCTCCATAAAGTATTAAAGCTAAAGTTCTTGGTATTGGTGTAGCAGTCATTACTAATACATCTGGATTTTGACCTTTTTCTGCAATTTTTGTTCTTTGCTTTACTCCGAATCTATGTTGTTCATCAGTTACAACTAATCCTAAATTTTTAAATTCAACATTTTCTTCTATTAAGGCATGTGTACCAATTATTATATCAATCTTCCCAGTTTTTAATCTTTCTAGTATTTCCTCTTTTTTCTTTTTAGTCATTCCAGAGATAAGTAATTCACATTTTATATCTAGTATATCAAGTATTTTTTTAAAATTTTCTAAATGTTGTGTTGCAAGTATTGCCGTTGGTGCCATAATTGCTACTTGATATCCTGATTTTACAGCTTTATAAGCTGTACACATTGCAACAACTGTTTTTCCTGACCCTACATCTCCTTGCAAAAGTCTATTCATGGATTTTTTAGCTTCCATGTTATTATCAATTTCCTCTAAAACTCTTAGTTGTGCTTTTGTTAGTTTAAAAGGCAATTTATTTATAATATCTGACATCTTTACATTTTTGTCAAATTGAATTCCCTTTTCTTCTACTAAGTAACTATTTTTTAATTCTAATAAAGCCAATTGAACTGAAAATAATTCTTCAAAGGCTAGTCTTTTTCTAGCTTCTTCAAAGTCTTTAAATTCCTTAGGAAAATGAATATTCTTTATTGCTTGATTTATTTCTTGTAATCTATAATCTTTAATTATATAGTCTGGTAAAGTTTCTTGTAGTTCTCCTATAACCTCCTCTAAACCTGCCTCTATAATTTTTCTTAGTATATTTTGCGACAAACTAAAGGTTAAAGGGTAGATTGGTACAATTTTACCAGTGTTTTGAAATTTTTCAATATCATCAAATACTGGTGCCATCATACTTATTTTTCCATATTGGTTATTTATTTTTCCATAAAATCTGTAGCTTTTTCCAACTATAAATCTACTTTTTAAATAACTTTGATTAAACCACATTATTGTTGCAGTTCCTGTGTCATCTCTAATAACTAGTTTTTGCATGGTTTTATGTGGTGTTTTTACTTCTGATATTCTACCAACTACAATTCCTTCTATTAATACTTCCTGACCATTTATACTTTCACATATTTTTTTAGGTTTACTTCTATCTTCATAGGTTCTTGGATAATAGGTAATTAAGTCTTTTAAGGTAAATATTCCAATTTTATTTAATAATTTAACTCTGTTTGGTCCTACACCTTTTACATATTTAACATCTTTATTTAAATCCATTTATGATCTCCCTATAGTTATTTTAAAAAAGTTCCTTAATAAAACTTACTAATTGCTTAAAAATTTAAATATTATCTTTGCTTAAATTTTATTAATAAATAATTATAACCTTTCGGGAGCAAGTAAATATCTTAAATTAAAAAAATATAATATTCAAATTTTTAAGTAATTTCTATATAAAAATAATTTAATAAGTATAATATTAATTGTCACAGATTTTTAATAATGTAAAACTCAATCCATCACAACTTATCAATTTAAAATATATTCCGGAAATATTCCCCTTCAACCGCTTCTTTTATTGCTTCTCCATGCAAATGCCCATAATAACACTTTTGTATACCATAATTTTTCATAGTTTTTACAAAAGGATTCTCTTCCTTATGTATTAAGTTACTATGTGTTATTGGTGGATAATGCATTATTGCTATCTTTTCTTTTTCTTCTCCATATTTATGCAATCCATCTATTATTGATAATTCTAGCCTTTGGATTTCTCTTTGTACTAGTCTTTTATCTTCACTATCTTCTGTTTGTGTCCATCCCCTTGTTCCAACAATTATTTTATTTTTGTATTCATATGCATTATTATGTAAAAAATCTATATTATTAAAATTGTTCTCTTTTAAATAACTTTTCATTCTTGTAATAGTTGTCCACCAA
Source organism: uncultured Clostridia bacterium (assembly GCA_948857205.1). Classification (GTDB taxonomy): domain Bacteria; phylum Bacillota; class Clostridia; order TANB77; family CAG-508; genus CAG-269. The sequence continues at coordinate 25,601 of CAQPRV010000118.1, read as the reverse complement.
TAATCATGATTTCCTTTTAATAATAGTTTTTGACCAGGTAAATCGTTTAAATATTGAAAGTCTTCAAAGGTATCTTTTAAATAGGTTGACCATGAAAAGTCTCCTGGTAATATTACTAAGTCTTCTGGTTTTACTTTTTCTTTCCAGTCTTTTTTTACTTTTTCTTCATGATTTTCCCAATGGTCTCCAAAAATATCCATTGGCTTTTTTTCATGAAAGGATAAGTGTAAATCTCCTATTATAAAAATTGACATCTATCTCTCCTCTTTATTCTATATTTTTGCAGGGCAATTGCTTAAAATTAATAATATTTATTTGTTTATATTTATTTAATTTATAATAGCGCAAGAAGGTTTCTAATTATTTATTTTTGAGTGACTCCGGGGTAACCGTTCCAAAATTCTTAGAAAAGTTAGAAAACTTTTCTATAGAATTTTGAGAATGGGGCAACGAAAATAATAAATAATTAGAAACCTTTGGGAGCGAGTAGAGTACTTAAATATAAACAAATAAATATTATTAATTTTAAGCAATTGCCTTTTTTAATTAATTTGGGTATAATTTTGAATAATTTACAATTTTAAATTCGGTATTGCATTTAAATACATATTATCTCTTTTTCCTGAAATATAGTTGTAATAACCAGCGGCTGCTATCATTGCTGCATTATCTGTACAGATTTTTAAATCTGGCATATATATTTCTATTCCTTCATCCTGTAAATTTAAAAACGCCTTTCTAATAAAAATATTTGCTGACACTCCACCAGCAAGTGCTATTGTCTTTATATTAGTTTGTTTTACTGCCTTTTTGATATTTTCTATTAAAATCTCTGTTATTGTTTTTTCAAAACTAGCACATAAATTAGCTTTATTTATATCTGGATTTTTATGATGTAAATTTATAACTGCTGTTTTTATTCCACTAAAGCTAAAATCTAAATTCTCAAAATGTGTTTTTGGTAATTCTATATCTGCTATTCCTTGTTCTGCAAGTTTATCTACTTTTGGTCCTCCTGGATACCCTAAACCTACTACTCTTGCCACTTTGTCAAAAGCCTCTCCTATTGCATCATCTCTTGTTTTACCTAACACTTCGAAAGATGTGTAAGTTTTCACATGTACAATTTGTGTATTTCCTCCTGACATCATCATACATAAGAATGGAGGTTCTAATTCTTTATATGTTATATAATTTGCAGCAATATGTCCTTGTATATGGTTAACTCCTACTAAGGGCTTATTTAATGCAAAACTAAGTGCTTTTGCATACGATACTCCCACTAATAAAGCTCCTACTAGGCCTGGTCCATAGGTTGGTGTAATTACATCTATATTATCAAAAGTAACTTTTGCTTCTTCTAAAGCTCTCTTTGTAACTCGAGAAATAGCTTCAATGTGATTTCTTGAAGCTATTTCTGGAACTACCCCTCCATATTTTTCATGTATGGGGATTTGTGTATCTATTATATTTGATAGAATCTCTCTACCATTTTTTACAACTGCTACAGAGGTTTCGTCACAACTAGATTCTATTCCTAAAGTTAATATTTGTTTTTCCATTTTATACTATATTTATTACCTTTCTTATTTCCTTTTAATAAGGTTAAAGATGCTTTATTTAAAACCTTAAATTTTACTTTATAAATTTTTAACTATTAAATTATATTAAACTACTTAAAAATAATTGTGCTAAAAATAAATTAACTATTAATTATTTCACTACACTCCAAATATAAAACTTCCAAAATTCATTAAACCTGTAAATACTAGTTCTATAATTGGTGAAATTATATTTCCTGCTAAATGTGTAACCCATAAAATAACAAAAACAAAAGAAAAAATTGTTTCATAACTAATAAAAAATTCTTTTGCTTTATATGGCAAAAATGGCATAATTACTTTTGAACCATCTAATGGTGGCAATGGTATTAAATTAAAGACACCTAATCCAACATTTATAGATATAATTGAAGTTATTAGTAACATCACAATATTTCCTGTTGTTGAGAAAATAAAACTTGTACCTGCAAATTTGTATATTGCAAAATATATTAAAGTGAAAACTAATGCAAGTAATATATTCATTACTGGTCCTGCTAAAGATACAATAGCTTGCCCTGCTTCCATAGAAAGTTTTCTTGTGTAATTACGTGGATTAACATTTACTGGTTTTCCCCAACCAAATCCTGCAAAAATAAGCATTAAACTTCCAATTGGATCTAAGTGGTCAAAAGGATTTAAACTAAGTCTTCCTTCACTTTTTGCAGTATTATCTCCTAATTTATAGGCTACATATCCATGTGCAAATTCGTGAAAGGTTATTGCAATTAAAACTCCAGGTATACTTAATAATAAAGAAAATAAAGCTCCTGTATTTGTTGTATATTCTACTATTTTTGTTATTACCATAATAGCTATTAAAATATATATAGCTCTTTTATCAATTGAAAAATTAAACATATTATCTCCTATCTAAAAAACTCTTGGATAATACCAAAAATTTCTATATTTTTTGTTTTTTCTCTTGTACTTTGAAATTATTTTTATACTATATCACATTATTATTTAAATTTCAATTAAAATTAAGACAATCACAGGATAAAATTATAAGGCACTTTCAGACTCTTTCAAATATTTTACTAATTCATGTAATTTTTCTTTTCTATTTGTAGATGTATCTACATAAAGAAAACCATATTCTTTGCATTTCTCCCTAATTTCTTTATCTTTTTCATAATATTTTCTACTTTGATTTAACATAGCTTCATCACTTCTTGTGTATGAATATTCTTCTGAAGAATCATGTTTTCTTATATTTTTTAATATTTCCTCAGGAGATAATGTTCCATGACCTAAGTATATTACTATTGAATTTTCTAAATCAAATATTTCCTTTGCTTTATCTGGTAGTACTTGACAACCTTCTACAATATATCTTTGATTTTCTATTTCTTTATGTTGCCAATACAATAATCTAGCTACATATTTTGGCAAAGTAACTTGATTATTTTTCCCTTCTCTGTCATTTATTTCTAACTTAGGAAATATGTCTCCAAATCCATTTCTAATAGCATCTATCGAAAAGATATGATAATTTTCTAATTCTCTTATTAATAATTTTGATAGTGTTGTTTTTCCTGCTCTTGGTACTCCAAATATTAGTATATCTTTCATACTTATGTTACTCCTTTTTAATTATCTACAATATCTCTCATAACTTTTATCTGTTCTTCATTATTTCTATAAAAAATGTACTTACTTAACGGTCTCCTATTGGTTTCATTGTTGGGAATAATAATACGTCTCTAATTGATGCTGAATCTGTAAGTAACATTATTAATCTATCAATTCCAATTCCAAGACCACCTGTTGGAGGCATTCCATATTCTAGTGCCTGTATAAAGTCCTCATCCATCATGTTTGCTTCTTCATCTCCTGCTTCTCTAGCTTCTACTTGTTTTTTGAATCTTTCATATTGGTCAATTGGATCATTTAATTCTGAATATGCATTTCCATATTCTCTACCATCTATAAATACTTCAAATCTTTCTGTTAGTCTTTTATCTGATGGTTTTTTCTTTGTTAGAGGTGATACTTCTACAGGATAGTCATATATAAATGTTGGTTGTATTAATGTTTCTTCAACGAATTCTTCAAAGAATGAATTTATAATATCTCCTCTTGTTTTTTTAAGTTCATCAATTTCTACATTCTTTTCTTTAGCTATTTGTATAGCTTCTTCGTCTGTATTTATTGTGTTAAAGTCTATTCCTGTAACTTCTTTTATACTATCAATCATAGATATTCTTTTCCATTTTGATTCTAAGTCTATTTCTGTTCCTTGATATGTAATTTTTGCTGTTCCTAATACGTTTTTGGCAACTGTTCTAAACAAGTCTTCTGTTAAATCCATCATATCATTATAATCTTCATATGCTGAATATAGTTCTATGTTTGTGAATTCTGGATTATGTTTTATATCCATTCCTTCATTTCTAAACATTCTTCCCATTTCATATACTTTGTCAAATCCACCTACAATTAATCTTTTTAAATACAATTCATTTGCAATTCTTAAATACATATCTAAATCTAATGTATTATGATGTGTTATAAATGGTCTTGCAGCAGCTCCACCTGCTATTGTGTTTAATATTGGTGTGTCTACTTCTAAATATTTCTTGCTATCTAGATATGACTTTACTTCCCTTATTATTTTACTTCTTAATACAAATGTATTTTTTACTTCTGGATTAACAATTAAATCTACATATCTTTGTCTATATCTTAAATCAATGTCTTTTAGTCCATGGAATTTTTCTGGTAATGGTCTAAGTGATTTTGAAAGTAATGTTACTTCTTTTGCATGGACTGAAATTTCTTCTGTTTTGGTTTTAAATACAAATCCTGTTATTCCTATTATGTCTCCTATATCAAATGTTTTAAATTGTTTGTAACTTTCTTCTCCTAAATCATTTATACTTACATAACTTTGGATTTTTTCGTCAATGTCTTGTATTGTACAAAATGATGCTTTTCCCATTATTCTTTTTGCTATTATTCTTCCTGCTATTGTTACATCTTTTTGCTCAAAGTTTTCATAGCTTGCTTTTATTTCTCCTGCTGTGTTTGTCCTATTAAATTTTGTTATTTCAAATGGATCTTTTCCTTCCCTTTGTAATTCTGCTAATTTCTCTCTTCTTATTTTCATTAAATGGTTTATATCTAATTCTTCTACTTCTTGATTATTGTTTTTAGTTTCTTGCATTTTACACATTCCTTTCTTTTTGTATTTCTTTTATATTAGCTATTATATAGTAAATACTATGAAAAGTAAAGATAATATAGTAATCATATAGAACTAATCTAAAAAATTAAAGATTTTTCAGATTTGTTAGAGTGCCAAATTTATGAAATAAATTTGTGTACAAAGTATTTTAGAACAAATAAGAAAATCTTTGATTTTCTTTAATTTGTTCTCGCCCGATTTGAGTTTTCGACTGTAAGGAGAAAATCTCAAATGGCTAGCGATTATAGCTTTTATACAATAGGAAAGTATGACTTTCCTATTGTATAAAATACTAGTTAATAACTATACTAAAAGCTATTAACTAGTAATATTATAATTAATATTCAATTCCTCTTGAGATAAAGCTCTATTATAAATTTTAACTCCATATATTTTCCCTACAAATGAGGGTATTTCATTTATCTGTTCTAAATTATAAGTTGAACCTATTGTTAATTTTGTATTATCTTTAGCAGTTTCAATTTCTCCATTTAATAATAAATACTTTTCCATTTTCCCATTTATATAAAGTGATAATTTATTTCCATCATATGTTAAAATAACATTATATCTTTTACCTTCTTCTACTTTAAGCTCTGATGTCAAAGTATGATAACTTCCATTATTATATATTTCTCCTAAAATTCTTTTATTTTCATCTATATATAATCTATATCCACCATTATTAGCATTACCAATTAAATATGAACCATTTTTATACTCAAAAGATATCTCGGCAGTTAAATATGGATAGTTTAATTCTCCAATATCTACTTTATTTCCTGTAATTTCAAAATTTAGGTAACTTTCTTTAAATGATATTCCTTCACTAATAGTTCCATCATTTGTGTTTCCACTTAAATCTTCCCATTTTTTAGTATATTTATTATTACCCTTTCTAGTATTTATATTACTGTCATAATGAACTATAAGTCCATCTTGAATTATTCCTATATTTTGTTCTTTTATATCTGATTCAATTTCACCATTTTGAATTTGTAGATTATATATTCCTCCTCCGTCAATAATAAAATTTAAGTTGTCACTTGTTTTATAAAATTCACTATCTTGTTTTTTATATCGTACTTTCCATTTGTTGGCATATCCACTATAAGTTTTATCTATTTTTACTGTAATATTGTATTTATTTTCACCAATTAGATTTTGACCTACAGTAAATGTTGGCTTTTCATTATTTTTTTTATATTCTACATTATATAATCCATCTGGTAACTGTTCTAGTGTATAATATCTTTTATTTTTATATTCCATACCTAAGTAACTTATTATTTTTCTCTTCTGAATATTTATGAAAAATTCCTGATTTATACCTTCTATTTTTAGTTCTTTTATTGTGTTTTGGCTATAATATTTATACCCCATTTTGTCAATTACTCCAGATGCTTCCCCTGTAAATACTTTTTCTGCTTGTTTGCTTATTTTTTCATTGTCCTCAATTTCTTCACCTAATGTTAATACTTCTACTCCATTTATTTTTTCATTGTTTTGGTATTTTTCATATAGATTGTTTACTTGTGTTTGCATTATTTTTAATTCTGTTGTAAACTTTGTGAATTCTGATGATTTAATTGTTTCTATTCCTGTATTTGTTGCTATTGTCGCTAAAATTAATATTACTACTATAGTTATTACTAATGTTATAAGTGTTATCCCTTTATTATTTTTTTTCATTGGTTTCCTCCCAATTGTCTAATAATATAAAAGTTGAGTTTATTATTACAAACTTTTTATTAAAATACTTTTATTATAGTATCTATTATTTTTTGAATATATGGTATCTCATAATTTTATAATGTTTAATTCTTATTAAGTGTAGCTCTATTATAACATTTATTTCAAAAATTTACTATATCTCATAGCAAAATCTTTTTATCTATTTAAGTTTAAAAGTAAATTCCAGATTTATTCTAAAACTGGAATTTAGTCTTAAATTTAGAACTGGAATTTACTTTTGGAATTAACCAAATTATTGCACATAATAACATAATTGTTACTATGTGCATATTTCAGATTTTAAGCTACTTTTATTCCTGTATCTATTACTTCCTGTACAAAAGGAGTTTCCACATTGTCATAATCAGCAGTTTCGATTAAATGTGGTACCTTCTTCTTTTAGCTTTTTTAGTAAGTTTATATCTGCTGAGTTTCCTAGTTCTTCATATTTATTAGAATAGTTATCTTGTATTACTTCATCATTTTTTATGTAAGAATATAGTTTGCCTTTTCTTTTTATCAGATATACTGCATATCTTTGTGAATGAGTAAATGGCTTTAATTCTTATATTTTATTTATATTATATATGTAATTAACGGCATCTGTTATTTGCTCTTGTATGTATAAAAGTTGTTCTTTTAGCATATCATATATTTTTTAGTTTCTTTTAGATATGTTTCATCATCTTCATATTTTCCTTACTCATATTGATTTCTTGTTTAATTATATGTAACATAATACCACAAAAAAACTCCTTTTTTCAATATTTTTGGTCAAAAAAAGACCGTCTGTTTTGAAACGGTTTAAGTTTTTGTGTTCGCCAAACTTTTTAATAGTCTTGAAACTAACTTGTATCAAGCTTTTCAAAAAGTTCGACTAAACTTCTTTATGGCTGGGGTGGTAAGATTCGAACTTACGAATGATCGGGTCAGAGCCGATTGCCTTACCACTTGGCGACACCCCAATTTAAAACTACTAAAAAGTTATCAGATACTGATGTTGTAACTCCTTTCAGTCGAACAACCTCAGCAACTTGGCGACACCCCAATTTAAAACTACTAAAAAGTTACCAGATACTGATGTTGTAACTCCTTTCAGTCGAATAACCTCAGTAACTTGGCGACACCCAAATTTAAAATTATTTATTATGTTATTAATTATAGCATACTTTTTTATGTTTGTGTATTATTTTTTAATAAAAATAAAGTAAAATATATAACAAATTAAATTATTACATACTTTACCTTATAATCTTTAATCTCTAATCATTTTTATTGCAAAATAATGTCAGTGCATTATCTATTAAAAATATATTAAATATTAATATATTTACTAAAATATCTTTTTATAATAATTATTCAGAAAATAATCTAACTCACTTCTTTAGATTGTTTTAACATAATATCTCCAAATACTGCATATCCTTTAGTTGGATCATTTACTAATACATGTGTTACTGCACCTACAAACTTTCCATTTTGTATAATAGGAGAACCTGACATCCCTTGAATTATTCCTCCAGTTCTTTCTAACAACTTTTTATCTGTAACTTTAATTTGCATACTTTTATTATCATAATTATTTTCCTTATAAATTTTTTCTATCTCAATTTCATACATTTGTGGTTTTTGATTATCTAAACTACATAAAATAGTTGCTTTTCCTGTCTTTATTTCTTCTCTTAATGCCACATCCATCTCTTTTGATGTATCCAAGTTCAAACTTGAGATATTATCTACCTTTCCATATATTCCAAATTTACTATTTTTATAAATCTTTCCTATATTTGATTGATTTTCTACTGTTCCCTGAATCTTTCCTGGATTTCCACTTTCTCCTTTAGTTATACTTAAAATCCTTGTAGTTACAAATTCACCAGAAGCTATATTTATCAATTCATTTGTATCAATATCAGTTATCCCATGCCCCAATGCTCCAAATGTCTTACTTGATGGTTCATAAAAACTTACTGTACCTACACCTGCGGCACTATCTCTAACCCATAAGCCTAATTTATATTGACTACCATTAGTTTGTACTGGTACTATACTACACTCTTTTGTGTGTTCTTCATGAACATATTTAATTTTTACATCTTGTCCATGTGATTTATTAACAGTATCAATTAAATCTTCTGTTGAATTTATATGTTTTTGATTTATTTCTACTATTGTATCTCCCTCTTTTATTCCACTATTTGCATATGGTTTATATTTCTTTTTGTCAACACCTTCTATTTCTGACATTCCTACTACTAATACCCCATTAGTATATAACTTTACACCTGCTATATTTCCTACTGGTATTACTTTTGTTCTAGGTAATATATCTACATTAACATTTTTTAATTTGAACTTATCAAATAAACTTACTTCTAATTTTGCATTTCCAGCAGAATCTGTTATCGCTTTGCCATTATTGGATGCAGTCTCTACTGTTCCTTGTCTTTTTGTTTTTATATTTACACCTAATAATGTTTTAAGTGAAATCTTTTCTCCTTCAAATACTACAACTTCATCTGGTAAGTTAGTGATTAATAATGTGTATGAATATAAAACTATTAAAAAAAATACTAATAATATTTTTTTAAGGGCATTTGATATTTTATTTTGCATTTTCAACCTTATCTCCTTAATTTTTATATTATTAGTATTTACTTTTTTTATTTTGATATTCAAAATTTTTCTATAAATGATTATATGCAGCTCTTAATCCATCATCTTCATACTTCCTTTCTGTACCAAAAGTTCTTCTGTCAGTATTTGTATGCGATTTATACATACTATATCGTTCTCTACCTAATGCAGTATAATATGCTTTTGCTATATTACCACCTTTACTATCAATATATTTATAAATGTTATTTTTATATGTATCATTTTCTATATTGTTTTCTCCAAATTGATTTACTATACTTGAATAACTTGCTAATTGTTTTTTTGGAAAGAAATATTTTGTTATATCTGTTCCATCATTTAAAGCTATTCTTCTGTCAAAATCTATGTTTAAAACACCTATATATGTTGTACTATTATCTAAACTATTATCTGTAGGTTTATAAAATTGTTCATTATCTACAAGATATATTGATTCATCTGTTACAACTTCTTCATTTTTTGTATTTGTTATAATAGAATATCCATTATAAACTTTTCCACCAATATTTAATCCTTGCATAAAACTTATAATTGATACATTATTAATAATTTTCGTCCATTCATCTTCCCTTAAATCTGGCATCTGAAAATTTGTCTGTACACTACTATAATTATTATAATTTGCTATAGCTATTGATAAATTTTTTTCTATTGAATATCTAATTACTGCTAATCTATGTTGATTAAAATCCGAATCAAAATCTTCTATTGCATCATTTTTATCCCCAAAATCAAAAATCTTTCCATTGCCAAATCTTTGTGTTAATGTATGGTCTCCATTTTCATCAACAGCATCATCTCCTGTTAAATTTACTAAATTTACTTTAACCCAATTAGAAAATTCATTTGCTTCTTTATAATACTGTTTTGCTGCTTCATTATTTGTTTTATATTTCATATCACTATTAATTTTTTCACCATTTAAAATAGAATACCAATCATTACGTTTACTTGAATCACTATTAAATTTATCTTGATAATATTTTATTCCATTTATTTTTACATATGGAACCTCACCATTATCCATTGGGTCATCATCAGCATATTGTGTTAAAGCTTCGCTCTCAATTTCCAAATCTCTATAATATACATCTTCACCATTAACTTGAACATTATCTAATAAATATCCATATTTATAAACTGCTTCACCACCTACTGTACCTTGTACAGTTATATAATTATCTAATGAATATGTTATTACTACATCAATATTTCCTTTTACATATCTACAACTATAATGAATATATGGTTTTAATCCAGTTATCCTATCACCGTTATGATATGTTGCTTTAGTGTTACTTTGTAATTTACTTTTTTCTTCATCTGATAAGCTTGTTAAGTCATTAGTATATGGAGAATAAATATAATATCCATCATACATAGTATATACTAATGCTGGTACAAAAGTCTTTAAGATTGATTGGTTATATCCTGCCATATTAAAATTACTTGATAATGAATTAAAAAATGAATTTACAGATGCTTCTATATCACGTAATTTTGAATTTGCTATATCTGATGTACTACTATTTTTAGTGTTTAATTGAAATGCTTTTAATGCGTCATATGTAGCATTGTCTAATTTAGAGTCATAAGATATTTGTAAATTTAATGTCTGCATTTGACTTTTTGTATATGAACTTAATGTTAATGAAATTGGTAATATTATTATTATAAATATTACAGCTAAATTTTGTATTTTCATATGTTTAAACCTTGTCCTTTTATTAAATAAGCTTGTAATAAAATATTACAAGCTTTATATATAATTAAATATTTTTATTGTTTTGCTGAACCATTAGCAGTTACGATTCCAGCATGTTCTGCTGCAATTGAGTATGTGTCATTACCAGTTACAGAATAGAAGAAATTTTTTAATTGTTGTCCTATTGTGCTATTTGTATTTTTTACACTAGCTGAAAATATATCTCCTTCTTTTAAAGCTAATACACTTTTGTTACCTTCAATTGAATCTAATATTTGTGATGTATACCATGAATAATATACATTTTCACCAATTTTGGTAGCTTGTGCTTGTGTTGTTTTTTTACCTGGATTTTCATCTAATACTTTTAATTCCATTTCTACATCATATGTATTTCCTGTTGAAGAGATAGTCTCTACAAACTTTTCATATTTTTCTGTTGTAAGTTTTCCAGTAGTTCTAACATCATCAACAAATTCTGTTGTTGCTGTACTTACTGTTAACTGTGAAACATCATCAGTTCTGTCTGTCATTGTCATAAGTGGAAACACAAACATTAAAACTGCTGCTAATGCTATTGCAACTACTGTAATTACTGAATCTCCCATTTAATCCTCCTTATTTACACATTCACATTAATATTTTCTTTCATATGTTATTATCCTTTTTTTGTCAAAATTCGCTGTTGGCGTATTTACATTATCATATGTATCTTGTTCGTAGTACACACCTAATTTTTCAGTATATTTTTTTCCTTTGATTTTATTATAAATTCCATCTGTAGTAAACTGAATTCCTAAATTCTTATATTCTTTTCTTATGTTGTCTTTATCTATTCCAAAACTATTTTCCCCATATAATATACCTTGTAAAAATTGTCTTTTTTGATTTACACTAGCTAATGATTCTTTTCTTAAATCTATATAATTTATAGGTTCAAAAGAATATGAACCATTATTGCTTTTTCTATATAATCTTTCTATATCTGGATCTTCTATAACTATTTTATAGTTTTCTGTATATGATTTATATATTGCAGTAACAATTGCTTCTGCACTTACTACTCTTTCTGTTGTTCCATTATCTTCTATGTATCTATCCTCATATTTTAAGTCATATTCTCTATCATTATATTCTAATACTATTTGAGAAGTTTGTCTTGCTTCTGTAAAAGCATTGATACTAATCATTAATGCTAATACAAATATTAATATACTTGCTCCTAATTTTAGTGCTTCAGTAGCATTTTCCATAGTATCTCACCACTCATTCTATCTTTAACTACTTTGTTATTTCTTTTTAACATTTATTGATGTTACTAAACCTTTATTTCCTCCATTATCTGAATATTCACATGCTACTTCATATATTGCACCTGTATTTGCTTTTGTGGTTGGCATACTTGAACTACTTTTAGACATAACTACACTGTTTTCAAATTTAACCTCAACTTTTCTATTATCATCATCTACTGATGTATTATTTGCTAATACGGTTTGTAACATAGAGTTTACTGTTGCTCCTCTTACTCTAGTACCTTCATATTGTGTGAATTTTGCATTAAATTGTTGTATTTCAATATCACTCATAGCATTTCCATCTATGACTCCTTTTGCTTGATTAAATACTAAAATTCCTAATGTTATAATTAAAATTGCAAGTAAAATTGCTCCCGCTATAATTAAAGCTTTTGATGCATTCTCCATAATTATTCCTCCTTAATTTAACTTTTGTTTATATTTTTAAAACTTAATAACATTTTTTATTCTGTTATTTGTTCAAATAACAGATATTTTACTTTATTTGTTGATTTATGATATTCAATATTTATACATTTAAATTTTATTTGACTATAATATTGAACAAAGTTATGCATACCTCCAGCAAATAAAGTTTCCATACTGTATGTTTTGTCATTGTCTATCATTTTTATATCTATATTAATTGAATTGTTTTCATTATCTATATATTTACCTTTATCATTTTTAGAAATTTGATTTATTTCGTTATTATCTATTGCTTTATTTATTATTGTTGTAAGCTCAGCTCCAGTTAATTCTTTGTTATAATAACTATCAAATTGCATATTTTCCATTTTGGCATTATTAAACTGTGCTTTATAATTCAAATACATATATGATATACCTACAATTATAATTATTATTATTAAGAAGAATAAAGCTATCTTTTTCATCATTATATCCTTTTTTTATTATATCATTTTTTTATATATTTTACAATATTTTGTCGCATTTTTTTATGTTATTTAGTTTATAAAATACTAATTAAGTGTAAATTCTACCATATTTACTCTTTTTGTTTGATTATTTATTGTAACTTTACAACTATATGTTGGTAATCTTTTATATTCTGTTCCCTCACTATCTTCATCATCTTCCAAATTATTAATTTCATATTTAACTAACCCTTGAATTTCGTCATCATCATATAGTTCTAATTTTTGCTTATTTCCACTTTTTAGCTTTGCATCAACTCGTATATAGAAATTTCCATTAGAATAATTATCTAATTCATAATACTCGTTATTTTCCCTAGCTAAATTTACAACTGAAATAATATCATAAATTGTATTATCATCTTTTGTTTCATATGATGTAAATTGAGCATTAAATTCATTTAATCTATTAATATCTATTTCAGTATGAATTTGCTTTGATGTTTCTCCAAATGTTACAAATAAATAAACTGTTAATGACAGTATTAGTACTCCAATTAATATTCCAGCTGCCATAATTAAAGCTTTTGATGCATTTTCCATATACTAATTCTCCTATTCAATTTTGTCTGGATTATACTTAAATTGCATTTCTATTATTCTACCTGTATTATTATTATACCTTACATCAGTACAATCAAAATATGCTCTTTTAAATTGTACATACTCATAATAAGTACATACATCATTATATATTGTGCCATTCTTTTTATTAATGTTATCAAATGTTTCTGACTTTTTAGTATTTCTAAGATATAATTGTTTAGATTTATCCTCTGTTTCTCTATTTCTTATACTTGGAAATAAATTTGATATTCCTGCTGATAAATTTGCAATTCCAACTTTTCCACCATAATCATTTTCTAATTCTTTTATACGTGTTGTTAAGTTTGTCTCAAATTGATTAGCAACCCATTTATCTAATCTTATTTGGTTTTTTAAACCAGTTTTAGTGATAATTGGACTTTTAAACAATCTTATAGTATTATCAAATGTCCATTTTTCTTTCATTGTATTATCATCTGGAAATTCAACAATTATTGTCATTGGTTCAAATCTTATATCTTGTCCTTGATCATTTCCTGTTGCAACTTCTGATTTTCTTCTATTATAATCTATAACTTTATTTAGCAATGAATATAATTCTGTTCCTCGTACTTCTGGTCTATTAAAAGTTTCATATTGATTATTGAATTCTATAATCTGGGCTTGTTTAATATTTTCATCAGAAGATTTTTGATAATACGACAAATTATTAAACATAAGTACTAATACACCTATCACCATTAAAGCTATTAAAATACTTCCAGCCATTAATAAAGCTTTTGATGCATTTTCCATTAAATTTGCCTCCTTATTTATTCATCATTGCAGTCATTGTTTTGAAAGAATTTGACATAGCTATCATTCCTATAAATACTAGTGGGATAATTAAATATAAAACAAACATACTTACCATTGGAGAAAATCCTATAAATTTACCTATCATACCTTTTCTAGATATTAATCTATCATTTGTTTCTTTTCTCTTAGCCTGATAATAATCCCTTTCTGAATCTAATTCGTCAAAAGCTTCTTTAATAGGTATCTTTTCTACTGCTGCTTGTAAACTTTCAATAATTCTAATTAATTGCAAATATGTCACTTCTTCTTTCATTTCTTCTAAAGCTTCCCATGCACCTGCTTCATAGTTATTTAAACATTTTGTAATAGGAGCCTTAAATATATTTGCATAACGTTCTAACCATTCCAAAATTATTTCTACATTTACTCTTTCAATCCTCATCAACATAAGTATTATTGTCTGGAACTGCATTACTTCATCTTCCATCTCTAGTTGTCTCATTTTTACTTGGAAAAATAAAATCCATATTGGCATCATATAAGCTACTACCATAAACACAACTGAAAATAATACTTCAAATGCTTGTAAACTTTCACTATTAATAACTTTTAGCTTTTTAAATATTCTTTCAACTGCTTTATCTATTTCTTCACTTTGTGCTTCTTCATAATATTTTGATCTTTCAACTGCTTGTCTAACATCTTTTTCAGTTACATCAAGATCTCCTCTAAATAAATCTAAAAATTTATTATCTTGTTCTGTTAATTCCATTGCCTTTTTTTCGTCTTTTTTATCTAAACCGACCAATAAGATCATAATCAGTTGTTGGTTCTGTATAAACATAATTTATTGCAATTTTATGTAATTGTGCAAATATCATAATAGATGCAATTACAGTTATAATTGCTAACGATAATCTATTTATGTATAACCATTCAATTTTTAAAGGTGATGCAGAATCTTTAAGCATTTTCATAGTTTTTCTATGTTCTTTTGTTCCTTGTTTAGGTATAAATAAATCTACGATTTTTTTAACTATAGCATTTTTATATAATTTTGCTTGCCATGGATTTTCCATATTTTTTGTATTTATCCCTGTTGAACCATTATCTTTTAATCTTCTTATTAAAATATACGCTATAAATGTAATTAATGCTATTACAATTTGAACAATCATACCTGGTTTTCCCATATACCAACTAGATGTAAATGAAAAATTTGATGTTGCCCAATTTTTTAATGGCTCAAGTAGTAATACTGGTGCTATAGATATAAGTGATAAGCTTTGAAACACATAACTTAACTTATCTCTTTTTAATATTTCTAATTGCATTTCTTGTGTTATGTTATTAACATTTTTTAAATAAAGTGATGCACCATCTACTTTTCTATCTCCATATTCTTTTGTTAAATATGATATACCAGCAAATTCTTTTAAGAATACATTTGGTGCTATATCATAATATTTTTCTAATTCTGTTTCTGGATCATTTGATATTAAAACTTCATATATTTTTTCTCCTTGTCCAGATATACTTTTTTCGTCATCTTGTGATATTTGGTATATTGCTTCTTCTACCATATTAAATTCATGGTATGAATGTCTAATTTCAGCAAAAAATTCAATTTGCTCTTTTAACAATTTATTATCTATTTTGTCAACTGAACCATCAATTAATGTATCTATCATAAATACTTCAAACATTAATAATATAAACATTAAAAGTAAATTATCTTTTGATAGAAATATTGTTATTAACATAACTGGTACTATAATACAAAGTGCCTTTGTAAGTATTTTAGCTACATCTCTTCTTGTTGCGAATTCGTCATCAATATTAATAACTTCTAACCTTCGTCTTAATTTTAAAACATATCTTTTCAAAAAAAATACTTTTCTATAATTAATATAAAATTTTTGCCATAATACTTCAAATGAAAATCTATTTTCTTTTGTCCCTTTTTGTAACTGTTGTATTCTTTTATATTCGGATTTTTGCATTTTCTTATATAGTAATATGTATGCAATAATTATTCCTATAACAGCTATAAACATTATTCCAAGAAAGTAATATATTATTTTATTATCCAACTATTATAGCACCTCCTTTTTTTATAAATTCTTAATTATTATACTGTTTCTCTTATGCTTCCCCAATGTTTTTCTATAAATCTATCAAATGCTTCTAAATCAGTTTCATCCATATTAAGTCTCATTTCTTTTATATTAGTTTCTGAAATTGGATTTGTAACTATGTATTCTCCATCTACATATTCTAATATGTTTCTATATCTATATAATTGTCTATCTGTAATTTTTGTAAAATAATGTGTTGCATTATCAAAAAATTTATCAAATTTTCCTTCTAATGTTTTTTCCATTCTATGATCAAATGTATATTCATTTTTTTCTTCAACAGGTATACATTCTGTTATTCTTTCTACATATCTTTTTCCTCTAAAGTCTTTTGTTAAGTGAATATCAAAGTTTAATACTTGTATAACTTGCTCTTCTGCAGTTTTTTCATTTTTAAATACTCCTGTTCTTAACATTGAGTTACGAAGTGCAGTTACTAAGTTTGGAAATGTTTTTGCATGGTGTGTAAATAATGTAAACTTTGATGCTACCTGTGCTGCTTGTATCATCCAAGATGCTACAGGGTCTGTTGCAACCTCTCCTATGATGTTTACAGATCCATCTGTTTTCTTTTGAACGTCTAAACCTTCTTGTCCAGATATTGTTTCTGTTTCACGAAATGTTAATATGTTTCTTGTTGGATATATTCTTCTTAAGTGAAGCTCAAATGCAGTTTCTTGAACACGTATATTCATTGTTTCATATATGTTTTCTATCATTCCCATTAACATTGTTGTTTTACCACAACCTTGCTCTCCTGTAATAGATATAATTCTTGCACCTTTTACTAAAAATTTTAGTAATTCTATTGATTCGTCACTTCCTACTTCTCCTTTAAACCATTGTTCAAGTGTTGAACGTTTAACGTCAAATTTTCTAACAAAAAATGCCCATGTTTCAGAAAAACTTGGTCTTACAACAACTACACGAGAACCATCTTTCATTTCATTTATTTTATATCCATTTGTATCTGACAATTGTCCTGGATTGTTATATTTATATATATTTTGACATACTCTTTTTAGTTCTGCTTCTGTTCCAAATGTTAAAAATGCTAGTCTAATAGATTTTCCTTGGAAAAATATCCATATACTGTCACATGCTCTTGGAACTTTATGTTCTACTACTTGTTCTAAATAGTCTCCATCTGTTTGTGCAACTTGACTTAAAAAGCTTTCTGGTAATCCTGATACACCACCAGAAACTCCATCTATATTCATATCTCTTACTTCATCAATTGAGCTATATCCTTTATAATATTGATAAATCCTTTGTACTACTATTTTTAATTTGTCATCAAAAGATAAAACTATATTTTCTTTTTCAAAAATCTCGTCTATTTCGTTGCTTGTTATAACATATGAAGGTTTTGTTTCTCCTTCTATATATTTTAATTCTGCTAAATTGTATTTTTTTATAAGTTCTGTTAATGCTTCATATCCAAATTCAACTTTATAGGCATATAATAAAATATCAAATTTGTCTTGAGATGTTAGTAAAGATGGGACATCAAAAGAAATTGCTTTAGATATATTTGTTTCTGTAACTCCATATTCTTTTTCTAATAAGTCATATATTAATTCTTTAACATATTTTTTATCATTTACATCACCATATGTACACCCTTTTAATGCTTTTTTTAGCTCATATTTCTTTTGTTTTCTTCTTTTTAATTCTTCTTCTGATAATCCAATATCATATAAATTGACTTTTGTTATTTCATTTAATCTGTCTTTAACATATTGTGTCATTTTTTCTAATGTATATGTTTTTTCGTCAACAGTTATTTGTTCTTCTACTTCTGCTGTTTTTTTCTTTTTTATAATGTAATAAATCCAATATGCTACACCTATTATTAAAATTAAAATAAAACCCCAATTTATTATTGCCTTTAACATTCGGTTTTCCCTCCTTACATTCTCATCTGCAAATCTTGTAATCTATATATTATATTTTCTACTGTTCTTCGTATTTCTGCCAAAAAGAATCCATTTCTATCATCTTCTTGTGTATTTTTTATTCTTAAAAATAAGTCTGGTACTTTTGCTTCTTCACATGCTTCAAAAAATAATGTATTATATGGAATTGTTGATACTTTGTTCTTTTCTCCCATATATCTTGATATATTTTTTACTGAATATTTTGAATATCTATCATATTTGTTAAATAATAATAATGTTTTTTTAGCTTTTAATGATTGTATTTCTTCTCTCATTTCAATAAATCTATTAATACTTGATAATCTTTGTGTTAAATTTACAACAACTAAATTTGAAATGTCTAAAATTTCTTTTACTATTTCTTCACCCATTTTGTTGTCCAAATCTACTAATACTAAATCATAATATTGATTTGCCATATTAATAACACTTGGATAATCAAATTTAATATCATCATATCGTTCTTTATCACCTGAATATCCTGTTAATACTTCTAATGTATCTTTAAAAACTATTTTTGTATAGTTTGTAATATTTTCTGGTGCTATTTTATTACTTTTAATTAACTTTGAAAGTCCGTCCATACCATTTGCCATTGCAATGTTTGTATTGACATTAGAACTAAATAATCCAAAATTTTTCTTTTGTTTCTTTTCTTTCCAAAAACAATTTTCCATTGTTTTGTCATTAAAGGATGTTGATACTAGTAAAATTTTGTAATTATGTTGTATTGCCATGTATGTTGCAATAGCTATAATAGATATGGTCTTTCCTGTCTGCTCTTTTCCATCGCTCCAAAATGTTACAATTGACATATCTGTACTCCTTTTTAAATATTTTTTATTGCTCTCCTTATCTGAGTTCCATTAACATCCCCTAATAATTCTTCTACTATATATTCTAGTCCATCTTTAAATTGTACACTTAGTTTTTTTAATTTTATTTTTTCTATTCTCTGATTTTCATATATTACATTTAAATCTCCATTTTCTATTGGGAAGTAAATTCTATGTTCATTCCATGTTATATTATAACCTGAAGAAAGAAAATTCAAATAATCATCTTCTTCTTTAATTGTTTGTTGTGTAAAGTACACTTTTGTTAAATTAATTGTATTTTGTATTCCAATTAATGCTTCTAAACCTTTTTTTAATGAATATAATCCTAAAGATGTAACAAAATAGTTTTTGTCTGAACTACTTAAATCAAAATTATTTACACATTTGCTATTATCTGTATCTATAAACATATAGTCATATTCAAACTTTTTTACACCTGTATTTATTAAATACTGTTGTAGTTCTGCCATACTATAAATTCCTACTGCTACATCTATTTGTTCAAATTCTGTTATATATTTTGGAGAAGGATTTATAGCAGGTACTATATATCTTGATTTTCCCAAATATGTTGCATCAATAATTAGACTTTTCTTTCCAAAGGTTGTTAATATTTTAGCAATATATATAATCATATCCATTTTATCATAAGCCCCTATAAATCCTATCTTTTTCATATTTTTTCTCCTTTATATTTATTATTGTACTGTCTTTCCTGATAATGACTCTAAATATTCTTTTCTTGAGTTTTTAGAATTTGTTGCACTTTCTGTCATTCCTGCTTCAATATTTGCTTCTGATTCTTCACCTTGTCTATTAATTATTCCATTAATAGAGTTATTTCTTAATGTATATGAATTAACTGTTTCATCACCATGTGTATATTGTTTGTTATATCTGTCATGTATTTCTTGCTTTGCTCTATCTAAGATGTTTGGATCACTATCTAGTAATTCTGATGTTCTTCCATTTACTGGATATGTTGGTATTGCTGCATCTTGCATTCCTGCTTCTGTATATTTTGTTGCATATAATTTAGAACCTTTTATTTGATAAGCTTCTATAATTGCACAACTCATATGTAAAATTTCGTCTTCTGATAAGTTAATCCACATTGTGTCTGATGAATCTATTCCAGAAACATTTGGTATTTCTACCTCTTTTTTAGATACAACTATAAAATCTTGTCCAGATGGTAGCATAAATCTTATATCTACATAGTCTCCTGTCATTAAATCCATTGGTAATACAATCATATTGTACTCTTGTTTTCTTTTATCATTTTGAACTGTGTCATCACCTTTGCTAATTAATTCAGTAGTAATTAATGTGTTCTTTTTCATTGCAACTTTTGCTATTAAAGGTACATTATTTAATTCCATGTAGTCTTTTTCTACATTTATTGATGATTGTCTTCTATTATCAATCATATAATTTCCTTCATCATCTTGTTTAAATTCATGTTCACCATTTATATCTATATATTGAACAATATTTCCATCATTATTTTTCTTTATATATATATAATTTGCTGAATTATTTATGCTAACTTTTTGTAAATAATAATTATTTGTTTGTTGTTCTTTTTCTATTAAATATTGTCTTTCACCTCTTATAGTATATAAAAATGCATCTCCATTTTTGTCATATAAAGTTCCAATTTCATTTCCTTCTTTGTCTTGAAGTGAATAATTTTCAATAACACTTATATCACTTGTAGCATTACTTGGAACAAGTGTTTTGTTAACAGTTTGTAAAACCAACATATCTTTAGTAATAATCTGACCTGAACTTACATCTTGATTTAATACAAATGCCTTTACACTCTCATTTGCTTGTTCTCTTTCCTTTTTATTTTTTTCCATTAATTGCATAAATAAAATTGCTATTATAATACCTGAAACTAATAGCATTACTAGCATTCCTAATAAAAATGAATTTCTTGCTTTTCTTTGCATTGGATTTGTTGCCATGACAAATTCCTCCCTTAATATTTATTTTTATATATTTTTCTACAAAATATCCATCTATTACATTTTAACTCATTTAGCATTGAAAAGCAATATAAGTTCACTTTGTAATTTTAACTTAATATCTTTGTAATATTTCTGTAATAAATAAAACGAATATTTATTCATTACCACAACAAAACTTTTGTAATGCTTCTGCAACCCCTTCTTCATTATTAGTTTTTGTTATATATTTTGCAACTTTTGTAACTACTGGTGTACTTTTTTCCATTACTATTCCTAATCCTGCATTTTCTATCATTTTTTTATCATTAATATTATCCCCAATTGCAATTACTTCATCTTTATTTATATTTAGTTTTTTTATTAAATGTTCAATTGCAAACCACTTGTCTACATTTTTTTCTGATATTTCTGTGTAGTAATATTCTATTGGTATTTCTTCTGTTCCTTGTTTTATAATTTTTCTAGATATATGTGAAACATCTAAAACTTCTATATTATCTATCATTTTTACTTTTTTTATTATAGAATTAAATACTGTTTTACTATTATCACATATTGAAATTTTTATAAATTTTTCTTCTTTACTTTCTTTTATATATGTATACATATCTTTAACAATATTGATATTTGTTTTTTTGTCTTCTTCTTTTTTCAAATTTTCTTTATGATAGTATAAAACATTATATTTTAGTAGTGGTGCTAATATTGTTTTATTTGTGTATACATTGTATGATATACTATTTTTCTCACATAATTCTATTATTTCTAAAACCTTTTGTTTTGGCATAAATTTATCATATATTATTTCTTCTTTTTTTATATCATAAATTATAGCTCCATTTCCTGCTATAAAATATTTGTCACTTCCTATTTCATTAGCAATTGCTTTTATTGAGTCTATTGGTCTTCCAGATGCAATTATTACTTCTACTCCTTTTTCTATTGTTTTTTTTATTACTTTTTTTGTATTTTCTGTTACTACTCCATAACTATTTAACATTGTACCATCTAAATCTATTGCTACTAATTTATACACTTTTCTTTCTCCTTTTCTATTTTCGTTTCAATATTGCCCCTGATGAACAATTTAATAATATTTCATATTTATTATTTTCTTTTGGTTCATAATTAAAATCTTTTTTGTCATATATTATATATTCTTTTTCTATATCTTTATTTATCCAGTCTTCTATATTAAAGTCTTCTGTTATTGTATAGTGTAATTCAAATATATTATATGGATTATTATATAATTGATATAGCCAGCTATTTTTTACTGCATTTGTTCCAGGTACTATATATATTTTTTCTGCTACATCAACTAAATTATTTTTATAATAATCAATTATCTCAAAATATTCATTTGAGATTACTACTTCCGAATTTGATAAAGTATTAAGATTTCTATTATATATATTGTTACAAAAATCACATTTTTCTTTTAATAATGTTATACCTATAAATAAAATTATTAAAATCATATACAAATATGTAATTTTCTTTACTCTACTTCTTTTAGATATTAAAATCATACATCCTTTATAGCTTATAATTATTGTTAATATCCATAATAAATAATAAGCTTTATTAAAATAATATGTTGAAACTAAATTAAGTTTTGTTCCTATATACAAAATTAATATAAATAATATTTCCATTATTAATAGATAATTTATAAAGTTATATTTCTTTTTTCTCTTTATATCATTTAAAATTTTAGCTATTATAAAAATAGTAAATATTATAAAATTTAAAATTGCACTTTCATATATATCTCCTTCCATATTAATTGCATTTATTCCAGCTATTTTTCCGCCTTTTATCCATTCGCTTAAATAAAAATAATATATACCACAGATAAATGGAAATACTAAAATATATAATATAGAAATTATATTTTGATAAGTGAATATTTTTTTACGATTTTCTAATAATAGTTTAATAAATATTGCACTATATACAACTGGAACAAAAAAATAGTATGTAAAAAATAATGAAAAATTCAGTAAAAACAATAAAATTAAATTTATTGGTTTACTAATCTTTTTATTATTTACATATTCTAACATAATTATTATTGAAATTATGATACACATACCTAATGAAAGGTATGAAAATCCACTTATTTCGCTATTTAGCTGATATCCTAATATATATGAAATAGTAAATATAAAAGCAAATATTATTCCCTTTTTACTACTTTTTCCTTTTGATAATAAAGAATACATTAGACTTCCAGATAGATATAATATAAATAATTCAAATATAATAAACAAATTTACAAATCCTTTTGTATTTGTGATAAATATAGATAAACTTTTAAATAAAATTCCTAAATTCACATAATGTCCAGGCATATATGTACTAAATCCATATATCTTAAAAATATCATTTGTATTATTTGAATTTAATAATTCTGAACTATTATAAAAGTTTATTGTTGCATTATAATGATTTGATGCATCTGTTATAAAATAATTAATATTAAAAGGAAAACCATACTGCAAATATCCAATTACTAATACTATAGTAAGTAATATGATTTTTACAATTATATCACTTTTCTTTATATAATACTTTTGAATTTTTTTTGTTTTATATATGTATAATCCTATCATAAAATTAATAATAATAAATATTATAGATAAATTTGTTAATGTAGCTTTTAATTTTATAGTGCTCAATATAAAAACAATAAATATTTGTATGCACATTAAGACTATAATAAAAAATGGTATCCATAATAATATGTTTTCTTTTTTGTTATTCTTTTTTATTAGAAGTAAATTTATCAAGGTAAAGATTTGTATTATAATATATATGATAGACATTTCTTTCTCCTTTCTAATTACTTTTTTTAATATATCAAAAATATAAAATTATGAAAATACTTTTTTTGAAAAAATTTCCTGTTTATTTTTATTTGTTTTTGCACATTATAGTATTAGAAAAAGCAAAGAAGTTTTTTCTTATATGTAATATTACAGGAGGTGAAAAAACATGGCAAATTCAAGCAACAAAAAATTAGTTCCAGAAGCTATGACTGCTTTAGATAAATTCAAATATGAAGTAGCTAGTGAAGTTGGAGTTAACTTAAAAGACGGATATAATGGAGATATTTCAGCTAAAGATGCTGGTAAAATCGGTGGACAAATGGTTAAGAAAATGATAGAACAAGCTGAAAGAAATATGAAATAATTCGACTATTAGATAGTTTTTGCAGGAAGTTAAATTTTGTTTTTATTGATATCGTTAATTCTTTGAATTACATATTTGTAAAGGCAGGATTTGATTTCCTGCCTTTTTTTATACTTTTTATTTAATAGTGTTTATGCCTCTGGCTCTATTATTCCATAGTTTTTTCCATCTTTTAATTTATGTATAACATTTACTTTTCCTGTATCAACATTTATAAATGTTATGAAATTATGTGATGGTCTCTCTTGTAATTTTAGTACTGCATCTTCTGGTGTTATTGGTTTAATTTCATAATATGATGTTTTTACAATTTCATTTTTTATTTCTGTAATTGCATCTCTTTCTACTTCCATTGTTTTTAATGATGAGTCTTTCATCATTTTTTCTTTTTTTGTTTTTGTTTTTCTGATTTGTCCTTCTAATATGTCTATATCTTTATCAATTGATGCATACATGTCTTTATTTTCTGTTACAGCTCTATATTTTTCTCCATTTGCTATAATATAGATTTCTGCAATTTGCTCATTTTTTTCTGTTTTTAATGTAACTTCAACTTCACATTCGTCAAAGTATTTATCAATTCTTTCTAATTTTCTTTCAATATACGCATTAATTGCTTCTGTTATCTTTAGTTCTTTTCCTGTTACTTTTATTTTCATAACATTTGCTCCCTTCTTCTTTTTGTTTTTTTATATGTTCCTATTATATCTTTTTATTTATTTTTTTGCAACCCCTTATTTCTTTTAGTTTGACTTTTTGTTACTTGTTAGCTACAGTTCCTGTAAATAGTTGTTGATTGAAGTTACCTAAGTTCTACAAATCTTGATTTTTTAGTGGGAATTTATTTTATATAAAGGAAGAAAATATCTAAAATATTTATGAAAATTCGAATGCAACTGGAAAATATTTAGAAATTATTATCATATAAAATGAGGGATGTTCAAGGCAAAACTACACTATTATCCATTTTTCATAAATTCCTCGGCTACCTTTCGTTACGTCAACAAATTCTATAACAAAAGTCACAACTATACCCGAAGAC
>CAQPRV010000117.1 GCA_948857205.1 uncultured Clostridia bacterium | reverse complement strand
CTTTATAATTTTTTTTCATTTGATTACTCCTTTTTATTTTTTTTAGAGTATATCAAACTATTATTTTTGTATCAAAAAAGTAACCATTTTTGGTAATTTTTATTTTCCCTTTTTTGGTTACTTTTATTTTATCATTTATAAAATTAAATTTTTCTAATCTTGCAGCAAGTGTAATTTGAATTGATTTTAATGTTTTTGCAGAGCCTGACCTATAATTTCTATAATACTTTAGAGCAATATGCTCTGGGTTATTATATTCTAATTTATCAAATAGAATATCTAATGCACTTATAGGATTTTCTTGTTCTTCATTTACATCTCCTGCTCTTAACATTTCCATTACCATTGGAAAGTTTTGTTCATCTTCTGGAGCTTCATATTTGAGATAAAATATAAGTGCTAGCAATAACATACTAGCTGCCGTGTCCCAAAACGGATCTTGGCTCTGACTTCCGTTTAGGTGTTGTGCTTTTGAAAAGGTTTGTTACCAACCTTTGAACATCATTATCTGTCTTTAAATATTTAAAAGGGTTATAGCAATGACTTTTTTCCATATTGATTAAGTCAAGCACTCTTACCTCATACCCTTTTTTCTCTAATAAATTCCCCGTATCTCGCAAAATTTCGCCGTTTAGGATCTAGGATTACATACGAACTTGAGCCACATTGCATTACATTTGGCTTACCGATAGAATCTTGTTTTACCTGCACCGACTACCGACCACAAATTAAAACATTAAGATTTCTTCTATGTTGTTTTCCATTTAGACCTATTGCTACATTTTGCGTTAATATTTTATTATCATTAAATGGCTTTTGCCTATATTTTTTATTAAGTACACTTGCTATACCCCACTTGGCAGAGCCGTGTTCTTCTCTTCTTCTATAATTCTTTTTTGTAGATTCATATATACTTATTCCTAATACATAAAAGCATATAAAAATAAGAATAGTTTTTATGCTATTCTCACACCATATCAAATTAAATGGATTTTCCATTATTTTTGAAAAATTATTTATTATTCCTACGATTCCATTATTTATATATGGTGCAATTAGAATAGCTACCCATACTACTGGAATTATACCTAATATATACAAAAGCTCATTTGTTTTTTCATTATCTCTCGTTACTTACTCTTTCTCTTTGAAATATTGTTCTTTTTCTAATGGGGATATTTAATAGTCTTAATAATAATTCATTTACAAATTCTGTTGATTTGTTTTCTCTTATTAACTTTGTACGAAGTTCGTTAAGGGAATTTATTATCATTCCATATTCGTACTTATTTAATATTACTACTCTTTGTTCTTCCAATATATTTTTCTCCTATCTTGCTTGTTCTTTTTCTCTACTTTGTTTTGCAAGTAGTTCTATACAATGACTTGTTCTTCCACTTATGTTTTCCATTGCATCATGAATTGGCTCTAGTTCTTCTCTTATTTCCTTTGCTGATAACTCCTTTAGTTCATAAGGAATATCAGTTACATTATAATTTGAAACATCTATGCCATATTTTTTGCAAACCATATAAGATACACAATTAGCTTTGAAAGTATCTAATTCTGTATTTTCTCCTATTTCTTGTTTTGCAAGTTCTTGTGTTACTTCATGGAAAATTTGTGGTGCTTCTGCACCTCTTGCAATATATAATACATCTTTTTCTGAATCATACAATGCACTTCTATCTGTATTTGGTATTTCATTTACTACTTCTACCTTTGCTTGGCTACTATTTAAAAATACTCTTAATAATAATTTATTATCATATCTCATTATAGGATTTGGTTTCTTTCTTATACTAACTTGTGATATATCAGTTAAGTATTTTACATTATAATTTGTTGCCTTTGTGCCATCTTCTCTCATATAAGAATCTGCTGGCTCTAATATTTTTATATCATTTTTACGATTTTTCTTTGGAAAGCCACCTACATTTGTCCAACTATCATAATCTCTTAAAACTGTTGCTTCTGGCATTTGTGCTGTTATTAGTAAACTATTTCCTACTGAATATTGCTCAAACTTACTTTGAGTATCTAAATATTTCTTAAATTCTTGCCCATCTTGTACGATCTTTTCTGCTGTTGTATCAATTAGTGCATATACTTCTTGTTTTTCTTGTTTTTTATATTCAATCCATTCTTCTTTATTATATTGCCTATTTTTTCTGCTATAATTATCAAATACTTGGTCTAATTCTCCCATGTTCATTTACCTCTTTCCTTATTTGCTATTTCTAATTTTGGTGTCTGTACTTGTGGCATTTCTACCATAATACTTTCTTTAGATTTTTGAGCTTTCTTCAATTCCGTTTCAACCTTTAACTCTGCTTCTGCTTCTTTTAACTTTTTCTTAACAGATTCTTTTTGTGCAGGTTTAGTAACCCCCTCGGAATTGTTTTTGCTCTTCAAGGAAGGCTCTGACGGAGGGTTTTTTTCCGTTTTTGCTACTTCGGGGTTTTGATTTTCATTTTCCTTTGGTTTAGAAAAAATATCATCTACCATAGCTTCGTTTACTTCTGTTCTTTCCTCTCCTATATCTGGTGCATTATCTGACAAGTCTTTTTCATTTTTATTAGTAACTTTCTCATTTTCAATTTCTGTTTGAATTGATGCCTTATCATAAGTGCATAAATTATATCTTTCTACAATTCTATTTACTTGTGGTGCATCTTTTGCTCTTACCATTATATCTACCATACCATCAATATTTTTGTTTTTTCTATTTACCAAAGCACAATATAATATTCCATAGCTTCTAGCTTCATGGCAAAAAGTTTTCATATCTTCTTTTTTAATAGAAAAGATTTTTAATTCGTTATCACTTTTTATCATATTATTTAGTCTAGTCTTGCCTTTTGTCTGCTTTTGGTCTTGTGATATAGTATATAATGCTACAGCAATATTTTTTACAGCTAGTCCACTTATTTTTGCTACTACTACTGTTCCATCTAATAGCAATTTAACAGTTTGTTCTGCCGAATCACTTGATATACTCACTATTTTCTTTCTCCTTTTCTTTATCTTGATTTCTATTTTCTACTTCATCAATAATCTCTTTTATCTTTGGTGTTCTTGTTTCAATACCTTCTATTAACTCAATTTCTTGGTTTAGTTTTTTTATTTCACTCTGAAGCATTTTTATTTCTTCATAATTTTTCTGTTTATCACTTTCATTAGCTGCTTTCCTATTTTTCTTCCATAAGCTCTCTACCTTTGCCTTATTTTCTTTTCTATCAAGTATAAGTGATTTTTTATATGCTGAAAGCTCTTGAGCAGATTGAATATTTTTTCTACACAAGAGCTTTGCTTCTTTTGAAATTTTATCCATCTTTTTTATTTCTTCTCTCATTTCTTTTGAATATTGTTTTTTCATCTTCTTATTTTTGGGATACACTTTTAATAAAAAGCAATAATGCAAATATAATGCTTTTATTCCTTTAGCCTTTTTTCTAGTTTTTAGATTTTGCTTTTTTACCATTCTATATCTTTTAGGTTTTGCTCTTGCTTCTGGAAATGGCTCTCTAATTGCTTGTGTTTCATAAATTCTTTTTTCAATATTTTCAATTTTGTAGTCATCTCCAAAGGCTCTTTCTATTCTTATATTCTTTTTGTATGGCTTTTTTCTAACACTTAATTTTCCATAACGATTTTCTACTGTGTAATTCATTTTATTTAATATAGATAAAAAGTCTTTATATGAATATGCTTGTCCTATTGCATAGTCAATATCTTCTTTTGCAATAGTATGATGATTAGATTTATTTACTTCTGATTTATAAAAATTTCTGTAATCTATTTTACTTTTTGGACACTTCTTTTCTTCTATTACACTCAATTTATATTCTTCACAAAGTCTATCTGATGTTTCTCTCATTAGAGCATAAGTTCTATGATCATCATAATATTTTTTTCCATCTTTAAATGAAACAGAATTCAAACAGAAGTGATTGTGTATATGTTCTGTATTCAAATGTGTTGTTACAACAACTTCAAATCTATCTCCCCATAATTCATTTGCCAATTTTACACCAATTTCGTGTGCAATTTCTGGAGTTACTTCGCCTTTTGCAAAAGACTGAAAAGCATGAAAACCTAAAATTCCATTTGTTTTACTATATCTTCTTTTTGTTCTCAACATATCTTCATGTATAGAATCTTTATCACAATTTATTGCTGTAACATATAATTGTTCTTCTGTTTTATATGATGCCTTTGCATATTCAATAACATTATGAAGTTCACTATATGCTTCCTTACTTGTTTTGCTTGGATTAGTTGTATAATCAATTACATGGTCAAGTCTTTTCTTTATTGCTTTTATTTTTGTTGTAGCCATTCTATTTTTCCATATCAAGAAATTCTTTTTTTATATCTTGTGCTAGCTTATTCCATTTTTCATAAACCTTTTTATAAAATGGTGCATCAACTATATCTAAAGCATTTGCTTTCCTTGCAATTTGATTTAAGTTTATTCCAACAAGTTTTAATTGTTTTATTATTTCATACATATTTTCTGTTGGTTGCTCTTTTGGTTTGTATCCCATAATAAGATTTCTTATATACGCACTTTCATTTAATCCTGCTCTCTTCGAATTTTGTTTTAGTGCTTTTAGTTCATCTTCATTTAGCCATACTTGTTTTTTTATATCTCTTGTTCTCAAATAAAAATTATACACCTCTTTCTAAAATCATTTTTTATGGGGTTTGGGGTTTCCCCACATTTTGAATTTGTGCGGGAGTACAAATTCAGTGCTTGCTAGGACATCATTTTTACATTTCTAAAATAGGCTAAAATAAAACTATATATTTTTTTGTTGTATTTTTTCTATTTTTTAAGCTGATTTTTGTTCAAAATTTATTCAATTTCTCTTACAACTTCTTTTAAATCTTCAATATTATCTTCCAAATTTTCAATTAACATATCAATATATACAATGTCATCTTCTACCAAAGCATTATCCATTTCTTTAAGATTTTCATACATTTGGTCAATAGTTCCTTTAATATTTTCTCTACTTTCTTTATCAATAATGTTTTCCTCTTCCATTTCGCCGTAGTTATTTTCTTCTCTTTTTCCAATAACTTTTGTTTCAACTGCTGCTAAATCCTTATAAGAATGGTCTAACATATTTGTTCTTAAATATGCCTTTTCTACAATGTCTGTTGCTTCTTTTTCACTTTCTGCACATACTAAAATTTCTTTTCTAAATATTTCTTTCATTTCAATTTTATATTGATTCATAATTTATTTTCCTCCATTTTTGTTTTATCTTGCTACTTCGCATACCTTTTCTTTTGCTGTTTTATTCAACTTTTTTATACCTAACATATATCGTAAGTAATCATTACAGTCCTTTCCTAATGGTGCAGGTCTATCTAAAACTTTATAGCTTTTTGATAGTGTTTCTTGCAAAGCTATGCTTGCATTTCTTCCAACTTCATCATTATCTAAATGCAAATGTATTTCGTTTATGTTAGGATTCTTCTCTAAAAATTCTTTTATTGCTATTGGTATTTTATTATTTTCACTTGTCTTTGATGGGCTATTTACTCCTGCAAGTGAAATCATATTTTCTCTATGCCAGTCTATATTTTTCATTTTTAATAATGTTGCATAAGATAATAAATCAATAGCACTTTCAAATAAATGTACTCTATTGCTTTCTGTTTTTGCCTTTAATCTAAAGGTATATGCTTTATCACTTCCTTTCGATTCTCCCATAAATCTTGTATCGTTTGTACCTCTATAAAAAGCATACTTTGGACATTTTTCATCATCTACACCTATAAAAACAACATTGTGATTAGGCTCACTTTCATAAATCAAATCGTTTTCTATGCACTCTTTTATTATCTCTGGGGCAATTCCCCTACTCATTAAATATCTTTTTGCACGATCACAATTATTTGATTTTGTTGGTAAAACTAACACAATGTTTTCTTGTTTTTCTTCTTTATAAATTACAGGCTGCTTAACATTTATATTGCCTATAATTGTTTGTATAGCTTCTAAAAAGGAATATTTTTTTACTTTCATTAGATAAGAAACAGCATTTTTTCCACCTATACCCTCTGAAAACCAATTCCATAATCCATTACTTATTCTCATACTATCGTGTGTTTTTGTGGTATATGTTCCGTTTCCTATCTTCACTAACTCATCTGGCTCATAGTTTTGCAAGTAAGTTAATAAGTCCATTTCTTCTGCTTTTTTTACTATTTCTGGTGGTATATAAGGCATATTTTTCACTACCTTTCCAACAAAAAAAGAGATACTAATTTCTTAATATCTCTCAAATTGCTTATTATTTTTTGTATTTGCTTTTTACTCGCCTTTTTCAATTTTATCAATGCTATTAGATAAAGATGTCATAAATTGTTCTTTAGTTATTCCTACTTCCTGCATATATCTATGTGATAATAAACTAATAAAAATTCCTAATTCTGTTGGCTGTGTTTGTTTCACTAATTTCTCAATTACTTTATCAGCTTCCTCTGAATTTATAGTAAGATTTTCTTCCATTCAATGTCCTCCTTTTGGTATTTTCATATTTAATATGCTATCATATCCTAGAAAAAAATGTCAACTAATTATCACTATATATCGTAATTTATCTTTTGATATATTTTTCTTTTAGATAATCTATAAAATCAATTATTTTTTTATCTGATTCACATTTCATTAGAGGCAATACAAAATTAAATACCTTTATAATTTCTTCTACCCAGAAAGCATTTTTTTCTTCTAGTGATAAAGTTTGATATGAAGAAAAATCAAAAGGCATTGTAATTACTGAATAACCATCGGAATTTCTCTCCCTTACTGCAATCTCTTTTGCATTTTCATCACAACTGACATTTAATTGTTTTATAAATTCGTTATTACAAAATCTAACCACATTGTAATATTCAAGATATAAAAAATCTGATTCTTTTCGTATCAATGCTGTTCGTTCCTTTGTTTTTTCTAAATCTCCCAAAAAAGCAGAATATATATTTATTGCTCTTAATCTCATTTTATTTCTCCTTCATAAATTGTAATT
>CAQPRV010000116.1 GCA_948857205.1 uncultured Clostridia bacterium | reverse complement strand
TTTTTCATTTAATCACAAAAATAAAATCTAAACATTCAAAATTAGAGAAATTTCCAATACTAAAAATGGAAATATAAGGAAATAAATTTCTGAAAATTGGTACAAACGAAAAAATTCAATAGTTGAAATATAGACATTTTAGGCAATTTAGTGTACAATTACATCATAAAGAAAAGAGGTGATTTTACATGATTTATTCAGAAAAACAATACAAAATGTTAGAAGAACAATTACGAAAATTAGAAAAGGAAAATGAGTTAAAAGATAAAGAAAATAAACTATTAAAAAAGCAGAACAAACAACAAGCTGAAGTTATTCATGACTTAGATAAAAACAATTATCGTGGAGAATACGAAACTTTAAGATTAGAAAACAAAGAACTCAAAAAAAACTCAAGATATACGAAGAAAAATTCAAGCTTGCGAGAATCAGCTTAGGAAAGAACAGTAGTAATAGTTTAAAACCATCTTCTACAAATGGCTTTAAAAAAGTTGTACAAAATAATCGTGTAAAATCAGGAAGAGAAAAAGGATATGTTAGGTCAGCACCAACTGTAACTAAAACACCAGATAAAACCATTAATGTATCAAAAGTAGCCACATGTACATGTGGATGCAAAACAATAGAAAAAGAAGAAATTGCAAGAGACTTAATATCACTTGAAATAATTGTACATACAACACAATATATAGGAAAGAAAACAAAATGTCCATGTTGTGGAAAAGAACATATACCTAAATTTCCTAGAAGTGTAAATAGTATTGTTAATTATGATAAAGGAATAAAAGCATTAGTAGTATATTTAAATACATACTGTAATATACCAAACCAAAAGACGGCTGAGCTTTTAGGTTTAATAAGCGATAACAAAATAAAAATGTGTCAAGGGACAGTAGGGAATACATAAGAGAGTATGTAGATGCTCATTTAAGATTTTTAACTGATTTTAGAATAGAGTTCACAAATAACTTAGCAAAACGAGGGTTAAGAAAAATAAAAACAAAATTAAAAATAGCAGGAGGATTTATAAATTTACAATTCGCTAAATATTATTGTGATGCAATAAGCATAATAGACACATGTAAGAAACAAAATATGAATATTGGAGAGACTATAAAAAATATATTTATGGGCAAGAAAAAAATATTTGCATTTTGATTATTAAAAGAGCCTTTATTTCAACGAAAGCTCTTTCCTTTTTATTAAAAACTATTATCTAGTAACAAAATTTAAAATTTCGACTTTTTACAAGTGGAGGTTATAATATATAATTTTTTATAATTTGTGTGTTTCAACCTACAAAATCAAGATTTAGTCTGTATGTTGCTACAATCACACTTGTATAGCTAGTTTGGCCACTTAGACAGTGTTATAAAAATTATATATTATAACCTCCACTTGCAAAAAGTTGAAACTTAAATCAAAAATTCCTTGCAAAAAAGGAAAAATGTGGTATAATAAATAAGTCAATTGAGAAACATAGAAAGGATTGAAAAAAATGAATTATAAATTAGAAAAAACAGAAAACGAGAATGAAGTAAAACTAGAACTAACAGTAGAAGCAGAAAAATTTGATGAAGCAATAAAAAAAGTATATTTTAAAAGTGCAAAATACTTTAACATACCAGGATTTAGAAAAGGAAAAGCACCAATGAATATAGTAGAAAAATATTATGGAAAAGAAATATTTTATGAAGATGCATTTAATGAAGTAGCAGAAGAAGCCTTACAACAAGCAATAAAAGAAAGCAACTTACAAATAGTAAGTAGACCTGACATAGAAGTAACACAAATAGAGAAAGGAAAAGATTTAATATTCATAGCAACAATGCAAACAAAACCAGAAGTAGAATTAGGAAAATATAAAGGTATAGAAATTAAAAAAATTGAGTATAATGTATCAGATGAAGATGTAGAGCATGAATTAGGACATATGCAAGAACACAACTCAAGACTAATAACAATAGAAGACAGACCAGTAGAAAAAGGAGACATAGCAACAATAGACTTTGAAGGTTTTGTAGATGGAAAGGCATTTGAAGGAGGAAAAGCAGAAAATCACGAATTAGAAATCGGAAGTAACTCTTTCATACCAGGATTTGAAGACCAAGTAATAGGAATAAAAATAGACGAACAAAAAGAAATAAAAGTCAAATTTCCAGATGAATACTTCTCAAAAGACTTAGCTGGAAAAGATGCTACCTTCAAAGTAAAAGTAAAAGAAATAAAGAAAAAAGAGCTACCAGAATTAGATGATGACTTTGCAAAAGACGTAAGTGAATTTGACACAATAAAAGAGCTAAAAGAAGATATAAAAAATAAAATACAAAAACAAAATGACGAAAAGGCAAAATATGAAACAGAAGAAGCAGTAATAAAAGCTATATGTGAAGAAATCAAAGTAAATATCCCAAGTGGAATGGTAGAAACAGAAACAGACAACATGATAAAAGACATAGAACAAAGACTATCATATCAAGGGCTAAAAATAGAGCAATATCTTCAAATGATGGGAAAGACCATAGAAGATACTAAAAAAGAATACGAACCTCAAGCAATAGAAAGAATAAAATCAAGACTAGCAATAGAGGCAATAATAAAGGCAGAAAAAATAGAAGCAAAAGATGAAGAAATAGATGAAAAAATGAAAGAAATGGCTAAAAACTATGGAAAAGAAGAAGACAAAGAATTTTTAGAAAACGAAAATGTAAGAAAATACATAAAAGAAGGAATAACATCAGAAAAAGCAGTTGATTTCATAGTAAAGAATGCAAAAATAAAATAAAAAAACAACAAAAATGTTGGGGTATCAAATAAAAATATCCCAACCTTTTTAAAATACTATGCAAGAAAAAATATTTGTTATATAATAAAGGAAAAAATATAACAAAGAATAAAAAAGGAGGAAAAATTATGTTAGAAAGAAACAGTTTAGTACCATATGTAGTGGAGCAAACAAGTAAAGGAGAAAGATCATATGATATATTCTCAAGACTATTAAAAGATAGAATAATATTTTTAGGAGAAGATGTAAATCCAACAACATCAAGCTTAGTAATAGCACAACTATTATTTTTAGAATCAGAAGATCCAGATAAAGATATAAACCTATATATAAACTCACCAGGAGGATCAATTACAGATGGAATGGGAATAATAGACACAATGAACTATATAAAATGTCCAGTATCAACAATCTGTATAGGAATGGCAGCAAGCATGGGAGCAGCCTTATTATCAGCTGGTGAAAAAGGAAAAAGATTTGCAACACCAAATGCAGAAATATTAATACATCAACCCTTAATTGGTGGTGGAGGAATATCAGGTCAAGCAACTGAAGTAAAAATCCATGCAGACCACTTAGTAAAAACAAGGGAAAAGCTAAATAAATTTTTAAGTGATAGAACAGGTCAATCTATAGAAACAATCCAAAGAGATACAGAAAGAGACAATTACATGACAGCAGAAGAAGCACTAAATTATGGTTTAATAGATGGAATAATGGATAAAAGAAAATAATAGATAAAAAAGTATATATTTAAGAGGGAGATTTTTATGGCGAAAAATGAAATACCAAAAAGTGTAAGATGTTCTTTTTGTGGAAAGGCTCAAGAAAATGTAAAAAAAATAGTAGCTGGACCTGGTGTATATATATGTGATGAATGTGTTGAACTATGTACAAGCATTATTGAAGCAGAACTATATGATGATGAAAAAGAAGGATACACTTTAAACAACTTAAAAGATATACCTAATCCAAAAGAAATAAAAAAGGTATTAGATGACTATGTTATAGGTCAAGAAGATGCAAAAAAGACTTTATCAGTAGCAGTTTATAACCACTATAAAAGAATAGCTCATGAGGAAAATGCATCAAAAGATGATGTAGAAATTCAAAAAAGTAATATTTTATTATTAGGACCAACTGGATGTGGAAAAACCTTACTTGCAAAAACCTTGGCAAAAATACTAAATGTACCTTTTGCAATTGCTGATGCAACAACTTTAACAGAAGCAGGATATGTAGGAGAAGATGTTGAAAATATATTATTAAAACTAATTCAAGCAGCTGATGGTGATGTTCAAAAAGCTGAAAAAGGTATAATTTATATAGACGAAATAGACAAAATAACAAGAAAATCTGAAAATCCTTCAATAACTAGAGATGTAAGTGGTGAAGGTGTACAACAAGCCTTATTAAAAATAATTGAAGGAACAGTTGCATCTGTACCACCACAAGGAGGAAGAAAACATCCTAATCAAGAACTAATTCAAATTAATACAGAAAACATCTTAATAATATGTGGAGGAGCTTTTGAAGGCTTAGAAAATATAATTAAAGATAGAACAGGCGAGAAGGTAATTGGTTTTGGATCAAAGGTTAAGGGAAAACGAGAGATAAATCAATATGAAGTATTTCAAGAATTATTACCACAAGATTTATTAAAATTTGGTTTAATACCAGAATTTATAGGTAGATTGCCAATTGTAGCAACATTAAAAGATTTAGATAAAGAGGCATTAATAAAGATATTAGTAGAGCCTAAGAATTCCCTAATAAAACAATATCAAAAATTATTTGAAATTGATGATGTTGAACTTGTATTTGAACAAGAAGCTATAGAAGCAATTGTTAATAGAGCTATAGAAAGAAAAACTGGTGCAAGAGGTCTTCGTTCAATTATTGAAGAAATTATGAGAGATATAATGTTCGAAATTCCTTCAAGTACTAATATTGAAAAATGTATAATTACAAAAGAAACTGTATTAAATAATGCTAGACCAAAAGTTGTATTAGGGGAAAATAAAGAAATTGGTAAAAAAGATATAAAAAAGAAAAGAAGAATCCCAGAAAATAATGAAAAAGAAACAGCATAAAATATAAATAATTGCCACTAAAATTTATATTTAATGGCAATTTTTTTGTTTTATTTAACTAGCATTGGACCAATATCTGTTACAGTTCCTGCTCCTAATGTTAAAACAATATCACTTTCTTCAGTATTATTTTTAACATATGAAACACATTCACTAAAATCAGGAATATATTTTGCATTTTTTCCAAGAGAAATTAATTTATCAACTAAGTCTTTTGAAGTAATACCATAGGTATTAGTTTCTCTAGCAGCATAAATATCAAGAACTATAATATTATCAAAATTTAATAATGCTTTTGCAAAATCACTTAATAATGTTTTTGTTCTACTATAAGTATGAGGTTGGAATATAACCCAAGATTTATTATATTTTTTATTCATTAATGATTTTGCTGTTGCAATTATTTCAGTTGGATGATGTCCATAATCATCATATACACTAGCAATATTATTAATTTTTCCTTTAAATTCAAATCTTCTATGAGCTCCAGTAAATTTTAATAAAGCAGATTTTATTGCTTCCTTACTAATTTTATATTCTGTACATAATGCTATACATGCTAAGGCATTTTGGACATTATGCATTCCTGGTACTGATAATTTTATTCTATCAAAAAATTCATCATTATTATATACATCAAACTCTGCAAATCCATCATTATCAAATACAATATTAACTGCAAAAAAGTTTGTATTCTTGTTTGTAATACCATATGTAAGGGTTTTTGCTTTGGTTAATTTTGGTAATTCTAAACAGTTTGAATCATCTCCATTTACAACTAATAATCCATTTGAAGGTAGTATTTTTACATATTTTTGAAATGCATTTTTTATGTTTTCAAATGTTTTAAAATAATCTAAATGGTCATTATCTATATTTAAAATTATTTCTGCTTTTGGACTGAATTTTAAAAAACTTTCTACATATTCACATGCTTCAATTATAAAATATTCGCTATTCCCAACTTTATAATTACCATTTAATGGCTTTAAAAACGCACCAACTTGGATACTAGGATCTTTTAATGCTTCTATAAAACAAAGTGAAACCATTGATGTTGTTGTTGTTTTTCCATGTGTTCCAGAAATACAGATAGTATCTTTATAACATCTAGTTAATTCACCTAAAAAGTTTGCTCTTTCTATAATAGGTATATTTAATTTTTTGGCTTCAAATATCTCTGGATCATTATCTTTTATTGCAGCAGAATAAACAACAATATCTGATTTAGCGATATCTTCTAAATTATGTCCAATTGTAACTTTAATATCATTTTTTTGTAATTCTTCAATAGTTTCAGAATTATAGCAATCTGAACCAGTTATATTAAATCCCCAACTTTTTAAAATAGTAGCTATACCACTCATACTGATTCCACCGATTCCAATCATATGTATATTTTTGTATTTTTTTATATTATCTATATTTGGCATTTTTTACACTCTCCTTTAAATAACACGTAGATTATATAATTATATTAGCAAAATTTCAATAGTTTAAAAAAACTTATTTAATTTTGTTATTACGTTAGTTAATGTTTAGATTTAGGATAGTTTTGATTAAAAACTTAGAATCTAAACATTAATCTATATTAAGAATTGTGAGGCTTAGTATATTAGCTTTATATGTATTTGAATTACTTTTATATATAATATAACCAATTTTAATAAAATGTTACATAAAGAAT
This sequence comes from uncultured Clostridia bacterium, assembly GCA_948857205.1. GTDB lineage: Bacteria > Bacillota > Clostridia > TANB77 > CAG-508 > CAG-269. The sequence continues at coordinate 6,035 of CAQPRV010000116.1, read as the reverse complement.
TAAAAATATAATTAATAAAATTTTAATTTTTTTGTAAAAAAAAGAAGGAAAAACTTTTTTTGTGAAGAATAATATAAATGTACATAAGATTAAACTAATATGTACAAAATAAAATTAAAAACTTAAGGAAGGCGGTGCACACGATGCAAATAACAGATGTACGTTTAAGAAAAGTAAATTCAGAGAACAGAATGAAAGCTGTTGCTTCTGTAACATTCGATAACGAATTTGCAGTACATGACATTAAAGTTATCGAAAGTCAAAATGGATTATTTATAGCTATGCCTAGCAGAAAAACTCCAAATGGAGAATTTAGAGATATAGCTCATCCAATCAATGCTGAAACTAGAGAAAAGATTCAAAAAGCTATATTAGAAGCTTATGAAGCTCCTGAAACAGAAGAATCAGCAGAATAATAAATAAAGAGGAAATCCTTTAAAATTTAGGATTTTCTTTTTTTATATAATATGAAAATCTACTTTCTTATTGTGCAAAAGCTACAATCGCTAGCTCTTTGAGATTTTATCCTTGTAGTCGAGAACTCAAATCGGTGGAGAACAAATAAGAAAATCGATGATTTTCTTATTGTTCTATTTGAGAAAATTTAAATGCTTCACTGAACTATAACAAGTAATCATAATAAATCAAAGTGTTTGAAATAAAATACTTGAAAAAAAGTGCAAAAAAAGGTAAAATAAAAAGCAACATATAAAAAGGGAGAAATAAAAATGTATTTAATAATAGGATTAGGAAATCCAGAAGAAGAATATAGCAATACAAGACATAACATGGGATTTAACACGATAAACAAATTAGCTGAGCAATACAATATAGAAATAAGCAAAAAAAAATTCAAAGGAATCTATGGAGTAGGAACAATAGACAATAAAAAAATAATATTATTAAAACCACAAACATATATGAACTTAAGTGGAGAATCAATAATAGAAGCAATAGATTTTTATAAAATAAAAAAAGAAGAAATAATAATAATATATGATGATATAGACATAGAATCAGGAATAATCAAAATAAGAAAAAAAGGAGGACCAGGAACACATAATGGAATGAAATCAGTTATACAACACATAGGAACACAAGAATTTACAAGAGTAAGAGTAGGAATTGGATCACCTGAAAACAAAAATGACTTAATAAACTATGTAATAGGCCCCATATCAGAAAAAGATAGACTTAAATTAGAGGAAGGAACAACTTTAGCAAGAGATGCAATAATTGAAATAATAAAAAATGGTGTAGAAAATGCAATGAACAAATATAATTAAAGAAAAGGAATAGAAAAATGACAGAAATAATAATACAAGAGCAAGATAAAACAAAACAAATAGCATTAGTAGAAAATGAAAAATTAGTAGAATATTATAAAGAAGACAGTACAACAAAAAGAAAAGAAGGAAACATATATATAGGAATTATAAAAGATATAGTAAAAGGTATGCAATCAGCATTTGTTGACATTGGAACAGAAAAAAGTAGTTTTATTCATCTAAAAGATATACTACCTAAAATAGACGAAAAAAAAGAAAAATATGAAGATACAATAACTATATCAGATGTAGCAAAAGTTGGAAAAAAGTTATTAGTACAAGTAAAAAAGGATAGTAATGAAAATAAAGGAGCAAGAGTATCAACACATATAAACTTGCCGAGCAAATATATAGTATTAATGCCTAATACAAATATAATAACTATTTCACAGAAAATAGAAGATGTGGAAGAACAAAAAAGACTAATTGAACTAGTAAGAAAAAATTTAGATAAGGAAAATGGAGCAGTAATAAGGACATCAGCACAAGGAAAAGATACAGAGATAATTGAAGATATACAAAAGATTCAAGAAAAGTGGAAAAATATAATACAAACAAGTATTGATCCAAATTTAAATAACCCAAAAATATTATACAGAAGTGAAGATATAGTTGAAAAGATGTTAATAGATTTTGCAAATAAAGAAATAAGCAAAATTACAGTAAATACTAAAACAGAATTTGAAAGAATAGAAAAATTAAAGCAAGAAAATGTAGAATACAAAAAAATAGATATAGAACTAAAAGAAGAAGAGGATATACTAGATATATATCAAATAAAAAAACAAATAGACAAATTAGAAAATAGAAAAATTTGGTTAAACTGTGGAGGCTTTATAACTATAGATAAGACAGAAGCCTTAATAGCAATAGATGTAAATTCAGGAAAATATACAGGAAATAAAGACGTAGAACAAACTGTCTTCAAAGTAAACAAAGAAGCTACAATAGAAATAGCAAAACAACTACGACTAAGAGATATAGGTGGAATTATAATTATAGATTATATTGATATGCACAAAAAAGAAAATAAAGAAAAAATACAAAAAATATTAAAGGAAGAATTAAAAAAAGATAGAAGTAAAACGCAAATTGAGGGATTTACAAAATTAGATTTAATGGAATTAACAAGAAAACATATATGTAGTCATAAAGAGTAAAAAGTAAAAAAACTCACAGTTTTGTAGAAAGGGAAGAACTAAAAATGAAAGTAGGCTTTGTATCACTTCGGATGTAGTAAAAATCTAATAGACACAGAAAATACAATAGGAATATTTAAAAAAAATGCATACAATATTGTCAATAAGGAAGAAGATGCAGATATTATTGTAGTTAATACATGTGGTTTTATAGATTCAGCTAAAGAAGAAGCAATAAATACAATACTAGAAATGGCAGAATACAAAAAACAAAAATGCAAATATTTAATAGTAATGGGATGTTTAGTACAAAGATATTATGAGGATTTAGTTAAACTATTACCAGAAGTAGACTTATTTATAAAAATAGAAGAGTATGATAAATTATGGGAAAAGATAGAAGACTTAATCAAAAGAAAGGTTGTTATAAAATCAAAGAATAAAACAAGTAAAAAAATTACTGAAATACCTAAGATGCCGATGTTTTTACAGGAAGAATTTCTAAATAGAACGATAACTACAGGAAGCAATTATGCATATTTAAAAATTGGAGAAGGTTGTAGTAATAAATGTACTTATTGTGCAATTCCATATATTAGAGGTCCATTTGTAAGTAGAAAAAAAGAAGATATAATAGAAGAAGCAAAATTATTAGCTAAGCAAGGGATTAAAGAATTGATAATTATAGCACAAGATACAACAAAATATGGAATAGATATTTATGGAGAAAGTAAATTAGCAGAATTATTACAAGAATTAAGTAAGATAAAAGAAATCAAATGGATTAGATTTTTATATTCTTATCCAGAAGGAATAACAGATGAATTAATAAATGAAGTAGCAACAAATCCTAAAATTGCAAAATACTTTGACATACCTATTCAACACATATCTAATACAATATTAAAGAAAATGAATAGAAAAACAACAAAGGAAAATATAGAAAATCTAATTAGTAAAATAAAACATAAGATACCAAAGGTTACTTTAAGAACAAGCATAATAGTTGGATTTCCAGGAGAGACACAAGAAGATTTTAAAGAATTGCAACAATTTATAGAAAATGCAAAGTTTGATAAATTAGGTGTATTTAAGTACTCAAAAGAAGAAGGCACACCAGCAGAGAAACTTCCAAATCAAATTCATGGCAATACAAAAAAAGCTAGATATGATAAGATAATGAGAAAGCAACAAGAAATTTCAAGAAATAAATTGAAAGAAAAAATTGGTAAAAGTTGTGATGTATTAATAGAACAAATATCCTTTGATAGAAAATATTTAATAGGTAGAACTATGCAAGACGTTCCAGAAATTGATGGCTTGGTTTATATAGAAAATGTTGAAATGAATTATCAAAAATTAATTAATTCAATACAGAAATGTAAAATAATAGATGTAAGTAATTATGACTTAAAAGCATCAATATGTAAGTGATTTTTTAGTATTATAAATATTGGGTATAAATACTTTATTTAATAATTTGAGGTTTAAATTAGATTTAATATCTTAGAGAAAAGGAATGATTAGTAAATATGGATATAAAATTAAAAGATGGTCAAAATATAAAAATAAATATAATAAAATCAGGGGAAGTATATGAATATTATATTAAAGATCTAAAAATAGGTGTATTTGATCCTAATGTTATGAAAGATAACTTTTTAAGAGTTGAAGAAAATAGTTTAATAGATACTTTAGGAAATGAATTACTTGATCAAATTAGTGAAGGTATTAATTCTATAAGTAGAGAAGAAATAAAAAAAGAAGCGGAATTAAATGAAAAAATCTTAAAATATGCAAAAGAAAAAGGAGTAGAGAAAGAAGAAGTAAAAGATGTAACTATTGTTGATGCCAAAAAATATATTTTAGATGAAAAAGAAAATGATAAGGAAATAATAGAAGATAAAGAAAAGAAAGAAGAAAGCGATGAAAAAGATGAGATAAGAAATATTACAGAAAGTGATGTTAATATAAAGCAAGAAGTTGAGTTAGACGAAAGAGCTAATGATATGCATGATTTTAGATGTTGGTTGGGAGGAATTTTGCCACCAGAAGCTGATAAAATAGTAGTAATAGAATCGTATGAAATGAACAAAATGAAAGATGAAAATGGAAAAGCTTATAATGCACCTTCAACTAGATATTCAATAGGTGTGTTAAATGAAAATGGAGAAATAGAACCCTTGCAAAAATACATTCCAAACCTTAGACAAAGAGCATCAGCTGGAAGTAATCCAACAGAACAGAAATATCAAGTTGATAAAAATGGTAAAGTAGAGAAAGATGCTATATATAGTGAATATGAAATAGGCGACAAAATAATTCAAATTGATAATAAAGAGATGGGAAGGATAGAACTAAATATTGGACAAGAAGAGCATGGAGGAAATAGAACACTAGGAATACAAATGAGTGATAGAAATTCTGGTTCAACAAGCACTACAACTAGAAAAGTTTTAGGAGAACATGAAGCAAATGGGGAATATACAGTAAATAAAGGGATAGAAGAGGCAGATGCTCATAAGGATTGTGGCAAGATGGATGCAAGAGATATTGATGGAGATCCAAACACAAGCTCACATAGCCTTTTAGATGATGTTGATTTTGCGGAGTTAGCTACTAAATGGGGATTTTATTATAATGGAAAACCAGATGAGGAAAAAGCAAGAGAGTATTTAGAAAAAGAAATGGAGAAAAGCCCCCAAAAGACTGTTGATGAGAATATTGACAAATTGACTGATGACTTTAATGATGATTTTGGAGGGAGAGGATCAAGGCAATAAAGTTAAATAGGCTCAACATGTACAATAGTTTTATAAATCTTGTCTAACTTACTAACATCTTTTTCTAAATTATCAGCTAATGTATGACTGGAGAAAGTTGACATATTACCATCTAAATTAATAGTGATAAATACTAAATATTTGTCACCAACAGGAGTAGAGATAATATCCTCTACTTTTTTTATTTCTGCATATGTATGACAAATATCTAAAATGTCAGCTTTAGTTTTATTGTCAACACTAATATCCATTAAAATATTATAACTTTCTATAAAAATTGTAATACCTGTGTAGCAAATCCAAATAGAAATACCAATTCCAACAATACTATCAAACCAGTATATTCCAAATATAGTAAGCAATATTGAAACTAGAGTAAATAAAGTTACAATGCAGTCATTTCGGTGGTCTTTCATACTTGCTTCTAATAGGATATTGTTATGTTTCTTATAGGCTTTTTTTGTATATAAATATAAACTTATTTTGGTAATAACTGTTATAATACATACAATTATTAGAAACCAAGTAAATTTTAATTCACTTCCTTTTATTAGTGTGATTATAGAGTCATATAGAAGTTTAAAAGATACTATTATCATTGATAGGCTAATAAACATTGAGAAAATGTATTCTGCTTTGCCATGTATAAATGATAAAATAAAAGTAACCAAAAAAGGGAAAATAAAAATTACCAAAAATGGTTACTTTTTTGATACAAAAATAATAGTTTGATATACTCTAAAAAAAATAAAAAGGAGTAATCAAATGAAAAAAAATTATAAAGA
>CAQPRV010000115.1 GCA_948857205.1 uncultured Clostridia bacterium | reverse complement strand
TTCATATATACCACCTTCTTTCTTTTCACCTATATTTTATCACATTTGTGCGAAAAATTATTTTTTATTAAAAAAAAGTAGCAAAATTTTATTATTTTTACTACCTTTTTTCCTCTTTTATTTTTTATTCGTTAGAACTGCTTTTTTGTTCAATCGCTTGACCAGGTAAATAAACTTTTTTTGATATAATTTTAAATAATTGTATCTATGAGAGGAGATAAATTGATGGAATTATCTGACGCAATTGTAGTAAGAATAAAGCAACTTATGAAAGAAAATAATATGAAGATATATGATTTAAGTATTTTAACAGGTATACCTCGTAACACGCTTTCTGTTTTCTTAAAAAGAAGTACCAAAACAATTAGATTAGAAAATTTGCTATATATTTGTGAAGGTTTTGATATAGAGTTAAAAGACTTTTTTGATGATAAAGTATTTAAAAATGTTGAAGCTAAAAATTGGTTAAAAAATCCAGAAGAATAATTATTTGATTCTCCTGGATTTTAATTATTTTCTAAAATAAAAATTTGATTTCTTCGTTTATAATTTGTAATTTTGCATTAAACTGCTTTCCAGATTTAGATTTAAAACCTTTTATTTCTGTTGTTATTCCTTTTTCTAACAATTGTTTAGCGTTTGTTTTTGATATTTTCTTTCCTGATATAGTTTTCCAAATTGAAAATTTACAACCCTCTTTATATCCAGAACAATAATATGATTTATTAGATTCGATAATGTCTTTACCACATAAAGGACAATGTCCTAATATTGTCTTTTCGCTTTTATAGTCTCTCTTTAATTTGAATTTTGACACATCTTTCGTTTCTAAAACATTTTTTATATCTAAAAGAATAGATTTTAATAGCTTATTTTGATCTGCTTTTCCATCTCGTATTTCTTCCTGGATAATCCACCACTTTGCTGTTAAATCTGCTTTTTTCCATTCGTCAGGTAATATCTTATAATATTCTCTACCTAATTCTGTCGAAATAACTTTATCTTTTTCTTCTTTAATATATCCTCTTTTTATCAGATTTTGAATAATGCTCGCTCGTGTTGCACTTGTACCTATACTTCCATTTTCGCCTTCCTTATCCTTATCTTTTCGTTTTAATATTTCTTTTATTTTAGGATCATCAACATATTTTGATATTCTTGTCATATCTTCTATTAGGCTTGCCTGTGTATATCTTGCAAGTGGTTTTGTTTCTATTTCTTTAATATCATTTTTTATTATAATTCCAGTATATAATCCATCTAATAATTTTGACAATGTTGATTCTATATTATCATTATTACTATCCTTATCTAAGTATTTCTTAAATCCTTCATCTAAAATATTTGTTGAACTTGCTTTAAACTTATATTTATTTTGATCTTCTGTTTCTAAATATGTAATCTCTTTTTTTAATGGTCTGATAAATTGGATTAAATAATACATACAAATTTCTTTATATACTTTTTGTTCTTTATCATTCATTTTAGATAACTCTAAATTTATTAAAGTTGGTATGATTCCGTGATGAGCTGTTACTTTACTATCATCAAAACATTTTGAATGAGGTAAATTACTATAATCTAAATCTAATTTTAAATCAATATTTTTTAATACCTTTTTTATAACTTCTGGTGCTTCTTTATAATGTTCTTCATTAAGATATTGACTATCACTTCTGTTATATGTTATTGCGTGATATTTTTCTCTTAAATCCTGCGTTATTTTCAATGTTTCATCAGGCTTAATTTTATATTTTTTACTAATATGAGATTGTAACTTAGTTAGATTAAATGGTAATGGAGCATTTTCATTTTTAATTTGTTTTGTTATATTTACTTTTAGATTTTTATTTATAAACTTATCTAATATATGTTTTAACTCTTCTTGATTTTTATAAATAACATTATCTTTATTTTCTAATTTTGCCTTAACAATATTTCCATTTACATTAATATCTACATATCCGTCATAATATTTTTCTTTTATATGATTTTCAATTGCTAAATCACGATTTACTACTAATCCTAATGTTGGAGTTTGCACTCTTCCTACTGACAATGTGGTTTCATTTAATAAAGAAAAATATCTACTTAGATTTATACCTACAACATAATCTGCTATTGCTCTTGCATTTGCACTCTTTCCCCAAGTCTTATATTTTGAATTAGGTTCTAAATTTCTCAATGCTTTCTTTAAGTAATCTTCATTAAATGCAGATGTTTGTATTCTTTTAACATTACCCTTGAATTTGCAATATTCAATTATTTCATCTATCAATAATTGTCCTTCCTCATCTATATCTCCTGCATTAATTACTTCATCACATTCATTTATTAGTTTTTTTATAATATTAAACTGTTTCTTAGTTTTACCAATAGGAACTTTCCCCCAGTTTTCAAAATATATTGGCAACTGTTTTATTTCCCAATTTTCATTGCTTTCATCATATTCCTCTGGTGTCTTTAATCTTAAAATATGACCATAAGCCCACGTTACTATATAATTTCCTTTTTCAAAATATCCTTCTTTGTTACTTACTTTCCCATCTATTGCATTTACTATTGATTTTGCAAGTTCTGGTTTTTCTGCAATTATTAAACTTTTCATCTGTACCTACTTTCTTAAAGATAAATAATTTTATCATTTTTATCTTTATATCTATTTTTCTTATTTTGCTTTTTTATTTCTTTTGATTTCTTTATATATTCTGACTGTTCTAAATTTTCAAATTCTCTTTCTTCATCAGTTTTACTTTGATTTCCTACAACAATACAACAATATAAAAGAAAAACTATACAAAAAAGCACTATTGTTATGAATACTGTTATAAAAATAGCCATTTTTCAATGTTCCTCCATTATCCTTTGCTAAAAAATACACCGAAGTGTATGCCATCTTTAAATCCTCTTAACATTTTTAGCTCTAAAAGAGGACTAGAAAGCTTGTCTTTCTAAGTGTAACCAGAAAAACCTCCGTTTTTCTTATCCTGCCACTAAATTTCTTACGAAATTTTAGTGGAACACGCAAGTTGCTTTAGTTTGAGATTGTTTTTACATACCTTGCAAATCTTTTCTTTACTTGACTTTGTTCCAAATTCTTTATTACACAACTTGCATTTTTTTATTTTATAACTTCTTAAAACTAACATTTCTTTGTTCCAATATGGATATTTACTTTTCAAATATTTTTCATACTTTTGTTCTAATTGTACTTTTTCTTTACCTATTGAATTATCAAATTCTTTATGACAAATATCACATAATTCTAAAATATTTTCCTCAATACCTAGTCCACCAAATTGCCTTGCTATAAAATGAGCATTAGGTTGTCCTATTCCTTTTTTATTTTTACAATTAATACACATTCCATTATCTCTAATTGCTACTGATACTTTTACATCATAAGGAATATCAGTAGGATTCTTTTTTATTCTTTGGCGTATTTTCCTAATTGATCTCACATATTATCACTTCTTTCTCTTTTGTTTCTTATCTATCTTATAATTTTAGTGCATAAATTCCAAATACTCTTACAGCTAGTTCTTCATATAGTTCATTCCTTGCATAATAAAATGTTCTGCCATATCCCAAGTTGTGTTCATACAAAAATTGTTTAATCTCTTTTCCTTCCATATACACTTCTGATAATATTGCAATTTTCAATTCGCTTTTTGGTTTCATAGAAATTTCAGTTTCTTTTATGTATTCCTCAAACGTACCTTCTAAAAAGTTCAAAAATAATCTAGTTTGTAAATGCTTTTTATATAAGGATTCTAAATAAATCTCTTTATTTGAAAAAACTTCTTTCATCATTTTTTCAATTTCTTTTTGTTTTGCCTGGTCTATTTCTTCTTTACTAAACTTTACGTTTTCAACCTGTGCTGTGAATTGTTTTAAAGTTTTGTAATTTTCTAAAATAACAATTATATTATTTAAACATCTATCAAAACTCATCTTCCTAACATCTATTTTAGATAATTCTTCTTTAATTACTTCTCTCATCTTCTCTAAAAATTCATTATTAGTTTGATTCATTTCAAAATCCTCCTTAACTGTTTATTTTTAACTCCTATCTTCTAAATATATACTGAAGACTTTTCTCTCTTCATCATAATAGAAATTCGATATGTATTGTTTTAAAATTTTTTCATTTAATACAAGTCTTAATCTTTTACGAATGTTTTCTTCTGAATCAAAATAATATAATCCAAAATATATCCAATCATTTTCTCCAACTGTATCTAAACATATTCTTATAACTCTTGTTAAAGGAATATCTTTATCATTAGTTATTCTAAAATCATATTTTAATAGAAATTCTTCTAAATTAACTTCTTCCATTTGGACCTCCTATATTAAATGAGATGTTTAGCCTTATACATATCAATATCTTTCTCAACCTGTATTATTTTCTTTTGATAATTTTCTTCTGTATTTGGAACTTTAAATTTACATTTTTTGCAATCCTTAACTTTCAATATGCCACAAACATAATTACTCTTTTCATATAAACAATATTTTCCATCAAGCTCCTTCATTATTTCCCCTTTCTTTTTGTTTTAATTTTTTAAAAATATTAGGTTTTTCTTTGGAAGATGATAGTAACATCTTTCGATTTTCTAAAAGTATTCTTTCATTTTTTATAGCCATTTCTCTCCAAATTTCTTTATCTTTATACTCCTTATTTTTTTCATCTTTCCAATTTTCTGCTTGTTTTTTCCAATCTTCAGCTTGATTCTTGTAATATTCTAGTTTATCTTTGTACCACTCTTTTTCTTTTTGTAAAATTTTAACTTCTTGCTCTAATACAATTTTATCTTCTTTTACATTTTTATTTTTTCTTTTAGATTGGTCTATTTCAGCAAATCTTCGCCTTAAATATTCTGCTCCTTCCTGATTTATTACATTTTTCCCCTTTTCATTTTTATACATATATCCTTTTTCTATTAGTTCTTTTTTGTAATGAGCTAATAGTGCTAAAGATTTATTAAACATTATACTAATCTCTTTTTGCGTATAAACTTTTTGCCCCATTACAATTCCTCCAATTTCTTTTGTAATAAAATTAAATTTTATAAGTTTTTTATATAATGCTTATAATCCTCTTTACATTTATATAAAAATTTTCTGGTAAAACCTATTTTTAGGAGTAATATAATTCGTTCTCTTTCAAAAAATTTGTCTGTTCTCTTAAACATTAGATTGAATATTAAATAAATATTTCTAATGATGATATATGGTAAATTTAATATAAACTCTAATGCTACAAGTAAATAGAATAAAACAAATCTTATTACTCCTAATGCCTTTAATTGCATAATAATCTGTTTCATTTCTAACTCCTAAAAATATAAAAAAACATAAAATTATACTCTTTTAACCTAGTAATTCCTCTTGCAAACAAGCTATTAAATAGCTTACAAATCTTTCCAAGTCTGATTTATCAACGTACTTCATTGCTTTTTTATATCTAAAATTAAAATTTTCTGTATTTAATTTATAAAGTAAAAAATTATATGGACTTTTAGAAAATTCATCTATAACGTAATATTGAATAAGCAAATCTTTTTGTCTATCTTTTGTCATAATCTCCAATGCTTTTTCATCTGGTAAATATAGTTCTAGTTTTTTAAGTGTATTTATTACTAAAAACATTCTAGCTTGTTCTTTTTGTTGCTCTTCTGTGAGAGAAAAATCTAATTGTTTTTTCACTTCATATTTATTTATATAATTAAATATAATTTCAAGTGTAGTGTAGTCTAGTGTAGTGTTATTTTGCTCTAGTTCTTGCTCTAAATCTTGTTCTTGCTCTTTCTCTCCGTTACCATTACGTTTCATTTGTGTTACATTGTAACGCTGTGCCTTCAAATCCAGATTTTGCAATATTTTCAAATTTTCGTCATTATCATCTTGCGTTACATTTTCGTTACATTGTAACGCTTTTGAATTTTCCACTTCTGTTCCAATTGTTTCAATTGTTTCGCCTTCTATTTGTAACTGATTATTGTTACATTGTAACGCCTTTTGTCTTTCTCTGAATCTTCTTACTCTATCTGTACTACTACCTTCTGAGCCAATTAAATTTTGTAAAGATAACAAATAAAGAGAATTATCATCTAGTCTTTCGATTGCCCCTGTCTTTAATAATACATTTATAAGTAATCTTACATTATTTACTGGTTCATCAATTAACATTGCTATTTCTTCTTCTGCAGATGGTAATAATCTTTCATATTTTAAAAATCCTTCTGTTTTTAAACTTATCAATTGAATTTTTAAATATGTTATTAGCAAACTATCTCCTGCTGGTAATGATTTTAGATATTTTTCAGTTGTACCACTAAACCAATCCTCTTTTAGTTTTAACCAAAAATATCTTTTTTGTTTTCCTTTTTTCTTTGCCATAATAATTTCTCCTTTTCTCTTGTATATTTTTTTAATTCTTTTGCTTACCTCAAATATTCCCTGATTCTTTGACAAATTATTAATGGTCTTTCATATAATAATTTTTTAAATTCTAAATACCAATTAACCAAATTTATATCATTTTCATTATTAATTAAAAAATCCATTAGCTTTTCTGCTGTGCTATATTTCTTATTTAATATGAATTGATATATAAACCTTAAAAACTCTTTTCTAATAAACTCGCTCATAGTTTTCTCCTATTTTGCTGTAATAAAATTATATTTTTTAATATTCACATATTTTTTGTATCAATTGTCTGTACTTCTAATTTAAAAATAAAATTCTAATTTAATAGAACTCTCACACATTAGTATCAATTTGTTGTACTTTATATGTAAAAAATAAATTGTTACAATGTCCACTTTATTATTAGAATTGTATCAATTGTCTGTACTTATTTTTCAAAAAAAATATGTTTTTGCTTTTGTTTAGCCATTTTTCATACTCTTTCCTCCTTTTTTTACATCTAATTTAAACTTAAGTTCAATAAAATATATATCACTCTTATTAAAATGTGTCAAGATATTTTAATAAAAAAGTACAGATAATTGATATTTTTTTGTAAAATGACTTGATTAATTTCGCTTTTTTCTTTATAATGTATTAAAGGTTAATTAAATGAAGCAAATTTAAGTTGCTATTTTTAACTTTATTGAAATTGCAATTTAACTTAAATTCAACTTAAATAAATATATCCAAATTAACTGAAAGGAGTTTTTTATGCCAAAAGATAATAAAAAAAACAACAATAATGATATTATATATAATTCTAGTTTTGGAAAAAATTTAGAAAAACTTTTGGATCAATTACAAATGAAAAAAGTTGATTTAGCAAAAGGTATTGGAGTTACAAAAGGAACTATCACAAATATTTGTAAAGGTTATAATTATCCTCACGTTTCTACAGTATTAAAAATTTGTAATTTTTTAAATGTTGATATTGAAGTTCTTACTAATTCAGATCCACAATTGAAAATACTTGCTGAATCTGCTCAAACGTATTCTTTTCTAAAAGAAACCTTAGTTAGTGTTGGTGCATTAAAAGCTGATGAAGAAATAAAAAAAGAACATCTTGAATTATTTGAAAAGGTTATTAAGGATAATAAAAAGCTTTATCAAGAGCCTGATAAAGCTTTAGAATCTGCAAAACTAATTGTTGTTCCTGTTGAAAACCTTCCTAATAATGATTAAGATTTGTTCTTTTGTATATCCTTCATTTCTTAATTGTTTGTAAAGTTCATAATACTTGATGAAATTTTGATTTTTTTCGACATTTTTTGCACTCATCTTTCCCTTGCCCATATTTTAGCATAAATTTACAATATTTTCAAGTTTTATGTATACCTAATAACTGCAAGCGTAGCGTTTTAGCTTGCAGTTATTTTTTTATGATGATAAAGCAAATTGCTCAAATTTTTCGACTACATCATTATTCATTTTAGCTGTTACTCTTACATATATCTCATAAGTTGTTTTTATTGTACTATGACCTAATCTTTTTGAAACAGCTTTTATATCTGCTCCTGCTTCAATTAATCTTGTTGCGTGTGTATCTCTAAAATCGTGAAATCTACAGTTTATTCCTAATTCATAATGAATTACCTTAAACGGATATTTACAAGTATCTGTTCCTTCAAATACTCCATTATGTTTTACAAATACAAGATCAACTTCTGGTAAAGCAATATCTAATTCTGAATAAGCATTTAATATTTTTATCTCTGGTTTATTATTATAATAATTAGATGTTTCTTTCATATAATGTTTCATATATAAATTGCCATATTCTTCTTTATTTCTTTCTTGTTCTGCTTTAAATTCCTTTAAAGCATTTACTAAAGTATCTCCAATTTCAATAGTCCTATAACTACTTTTTGTTTTACAAGTACCAAAATACCATACTGTTGTCGCTTTACCACTTATATGTCTTCCGTGTGTAGCTCCATTTTGGTTCTTTTTTAAAATATTTTTATTGACAGTTAGTGTCTTCTTTTCTAAATCTATGTCATTCCAGGTTAGTCCAAATACTTCTGAAACTCTTAATCCTGTATGATAAGCTGTTAGTATTGCATAATAAAATGCGTGGTTATTTTGAAATCTTTCAAGAATTATTTCAATTTCTTCTTTACTAAATATATGAGCAGGATCTTCTTCTGGAACATCATATCTTGGGATTCTTACTTTTAATGCAGGATTTTCTTTTACAAATCCTACTACATCTGTTGCATACGAAAATGATGTTTTTAATACCTTCAATATATTTTTCATAAAGTTCTTTGAAAAAGCTTTTTCTACATATAAATTGTTTAAAAATTCTTGAAGTGTAGATGTCGTTATTTGTGATAACCTATAAAATCCTAATCTTGGTTTAATATGATTTTTTATAATGTTTGAATATGCCTGTATCGTATGATACTTTAAATTAATCTGACAATGTTCTCTAAGCCAATAATCTAAATAATCTGAATATGACATTGTATTTGGCGTAAAACTGTGTCCTGTTTGCGTATATTCGTTATACGCTATTATGCCTGCCTTCTCTGCTTCTGCTTTGGTTTTAAAACCTGATTTGTTGACGTATTTTCTTGTTCCATCAACTGGTGCAATCTCAAATTGATATTGATACACCTTTCCCCTTTTTCTTACATTAACCATTGTTATCGCTCCTTTACTAATTATTTTAGTAAAATGAAACTCAACAATAAAAATGCCAGTACCGATCGAAATACTGACATTTAATATATTCAAAATTTGTTCGCAAGGAGCTTTTAACTGATATAAAAGGGGTTCAGGTTTTTTTGTGAACATTTTTATATGATTGCGAACAAATTGCGAACATTCTGCTATATTTTTATGTTTTTTTGCTATTGCACAATCGCTGAAAGTGTTGATATTACTGATTTTTGCCACAGCAATTTTTGTATTTCTTCCCACTTCCACATGGACATGGGTCATTTCTACCAATCTTTGGACCTTCATTCCTTACAGTTCTATCAACATCTGTACCAATTTTTGCACCACCATCAACACTGTGAATTGCTTCTAAAGCTGCACCTGTAATTTGAACAGTTTCATGTCTTTTAGCTTCACCTTGTTCTCTAATATGCATCAATATTTTAGTAACATCAAATTTAATATCGCTAATCATTTCATCAAACATATCAAAACCTTCAAGTCTATACTGAACAACAGGATCTTTTTGACCATAAGCACGAAGTCCAATTCCATTTTTTAGCTCATCCATACTATCAATATGATTCATCCATTTTTCATCAACAACTTTAAGCATTACAATTCTTTCAAGTTCTCTCAATTGTTCTGAACCAATTTCTTGTTCCTTTTGAGAATAAATTTCCATCGCTCTTTTCTTAAGTTCGTCAACAAGATTTTGAATATTATTTTTATTTTCTTTAATATATTCAAGCATATTGATTCCAAAAATATTAACAATTTCTGTATTTAGAGATTCAATATTTACTTGTTGTTCTTCACCTTCGATAAACATATTTACTATGGTATCTGCAACTGAATCAATCATACTTACAATATTATCATGGATATTTTCTCCATCTAGTACTTGTCTTCTTTGTTTATAAATTATTTCTCTTTGAGCATTCATAACATCATCATATTTAAGAACGTTTTTACGAATACTAAAGTTTCTACCTTCTACTTTCTTTTGAGCATTTTCTACAGCTTTTGATATAATTCTTGAGTCAATTGGTAAATTCTCATCTGCACCTATGGTATTATATACTTTTGTAATTGTATCTCCACCAAAGATTTTCATTAAGTCATCATCTAAACCTATATAGAATTTAGATATACCAATATCTCCTTGACGTCCTGAACGCCCTCTTAATTGGTTGTCAATTCTTCTTGATTCATGTCTTTCTGTACCAATTATTTTTAGTCCACCTGCTTTTATTACTTTTTCTTTTTCTTCTTTTATTTCTTCATCATATTTTTTTACTAATTCGTTGAATTGTTCTCTTGCCTTTAAAATGTTTTGGTCATCTGTTTCATAATATGTGTTTGCTTCTTCTATTAATTCTGAAGATACTTTTTTCTTTCTCATCTCTTCTTTCGCTAAGAATTCGCTATTTCCTCCAAGCATAATATCAGTACCACGTCCTGCCATGTTTGTTGCAATTGTAACTGCTCCATATTTACCAGCTTGTGCTACAATTTCAGCTTCTTTTTCGTGATATTTTGCGTTTAATACTTCATGTACTATTCCAGCTTCTTTTAATAGTTTACTAAGCTTTTCTGATTTTTCTATTGATACTGTACCTATTAGAACTGGTTGTCCTTTTTTGTTACTTTCTTTTACACTTTCTACTATTGCTCTATATTTAGCATCTTCATGTTTATAGATAACATCATTTTGATCATCACGTATCATTGGTTTGTTTGTTGGTATTTCTACAACATCTAAGTTATAAATTTCTTCGAATTCTGCTTCTTCTGTCATAGCTGTACCTGTCATTCCAGATAGTTTATCATACATTCTAAAGAAGTTTTGGAAAGTTATTGTTGCTAAGGTTTTTGATTCGTCTGCAATTTTTACTTTTTCTTTTGCTTCTATTGCTTGGTGTAATCCATTATTGTATCTTCTTCCATACATTATACGTCCAGTAAATTCGTCTACTATTAGTACTTCTCCATCTTTTACAATGTAATCTGTGTCTTTTTTCATTATTCCATGTGCTCGTAAGGCTTGATTTACATGGTGTACTAAGGTTGAATTTTCTAAGTCATTAAAGTTTTCTAAGTTGAAGGCTTCTTCTGCCTTTTTTATACCTTTTTGTGTTAAAGATGCAGATTTTGCTTTTAAGTCTATTATGTAATCATATTTTTCGTTGTCTTCTGCTTGGTCAAAGTCTTTTACATCTTCTTCTACTATTACTTTTGGTGATAGTTTTCTTACAAAATTATCTGCTTTTTTATATAAGTCTGATGATTCGTTTGCTCTTCCTGATATGATTAAAGGTGTTCTTGCTTCATCTATTAATATACTATCTATTTCATCAACAATTGCGTAATGAAGACCTCTTTGTACTAATTGATCTTTATATATTACCATGTTGTCTCTTAAATAGTCGAATCCAAATTCGTTATTTGTTCCATAGGTTACGTCTGCATTATAGGCTACTTGTTTTTCTTGTGGCTCCATTCCAGCTATAACTAATCCTACACTTAGTCCTAAAAATTTGTATAGTTTTCCCATCCATTCACTATCTCTTTTTGCTAAGTAGTCATTTACTGTTATTACATGTACACCTTTTCCTTCTAGTGCATTTAAATATACTGGTAGTGTTGCAACTAATGTCTTTCCTTCTCCTGTTTTCATTTCTGCAATTCTTCCTTGATGTAAGATGATTCCTCCTATTAATTGTACATCAAAGTGTCTTAAGCCTAATACTCTTTTTGATGCTTCTCTTACTACTGCAAAGGCTTCTGGTAATATATCGTCTAAAGTTTTTCCCTCTTTTAATTGTTGTTTAAAATATTCTGTTTTTCCTCTTAATTCACTATCGCTTAACTTTGATAT
Source organism: uncultured Clostridia bacterium (assembly GCA_948857205.1). GTDB lineage: Bacteria > Bacillota > Clostridia > TANB77 > CAG-508 > CAG-269. The sequence continues at coordinate 31,080 of CAQPRV010000115.1, read as the reverse complement.
TTCTTCTTCTAAACCATTTATCTTTTCTACTAATGGTTGTATTCTCTTTACTTCTTTTTCACTATATGTTTTGAATAGTTTCATTTTGAACTTGTCCTCCTAAGTTTATTTATTTTTATACATTTTTAATATATCATTAAAATATGTTTTTATCAAGAGATTTTGTAAATTATTTACTTTTTAATTATCTGCAAAATTAGTATTGCATGTTTTTTTTGAGAACAAATAAGAAAAATAAAAGACTTTTTATTTGTTCATGCTTGTTTTGAGTTTTTAACTTTAAGAAGAAAATCTCAAATGGCTAGCAATTGTATCTTTTTATACAATTGCAAATTCATACTTTCCTATTGTATAAAAAAAAAAATTAAATAAAATGTGATTATGTATAAAGGTTAACTTCACATATATTTCAATAAAAACTAATTTTTATAATATCTTTTTTTAAAGCATATTTTTTAATACTTAACATACAATTTATTAAATTAATTAGAAATGAGGAATTAGGCAATGTTTGTTTATAATTTCAAAGTAAATGGCAGTAAAATATATAAAATATTTTTTTCTTGCATGATAATCTTTATTGTGATTGTTGTAGGTATTGTTATGTTTAAAATGTTTAATGGGGCTAAGCATTCAGCTGAAAATGATAGATGTCTTCCTAAAAATCATGTTGCAAAATTAACTTCTAGTAATTATACTAGCATTTTAAAAACTGTTCATGAGAATATTGATCAGCATTTAGGTTTAAAAATTAATTTTACTGGTTATATGTATAGAGTTTTAGATTTAAAAGATAATCAATTTATTTTAGCTAGAGATATGATTATTTCGTCTGATAGACAGTCTGTTATTGTAGGTTTTTTGTGTGAAAGTGATAAAGCTAAGGAATTTTCTGATAATACTTGGATTGAAATTACAGGTAAAATAAAAAAAGGAAATTATCATGGCGATATGCCTATTGTTAAGGTTACTGATATTAAGAGTACAGATAAACCTAAAGATGAGTTTGTTTATCCTCCAGATGATAGCTATATTCCTACTAATGAAATATTATAAAATCTTATAAAAAAGAAGGTTCTATATTTAAAAATATAAAGCCTTCTTTGATTTCAATTTATATCTTTATCTTTTAATATCTTTTGTAATTTTTGCATGCCCATTCAAGCATGTTTATTTCATCTTCTGTTAATGGCTCTTTGAACTCAAATTCTGTTATTATCCTTTGAGCCACTTTTTGTTTTTTAACTGTTAAAACATAACAGTTAAATTCTTCCTTTACATAAAAAATGTAAAAAATTTTCATATTTATTCTCCTATAATTTTAATATAATTATATTATACCTTACATTAATATACTATGTAAATAATAAAAATCAAAATAATCTCAAATTATTGTAATATATAACAATTTATGATAAAATTAAACAAATTTAATTGTGGAGGTAAAAAAGTTGAAAAATGAACTAATACTAATATTAGACTTTGGAGGGCAATACAATCAATTAATAGCAAGAAGAGTAAGAGAATGTAAGGTATACTCTGAAGTAGTACCCTATAACATAACCATAGAAGAAATAAAAGAAAAAGCACCAAAAGGAATAATATTCACAGGAGGGCCAGCAAGTGTATATGGAGAAGACTCACCAAAATGTGCAGAAGAAATATTTGAATTAGGAATTCCAATTTTAGGAATATGTTATGGAATGCAACTAATGACATACACCTTAAAAGGAAAAGTTGAAAAAGCAGAAAAAAGAGAATATGGAACAATAAACGTAAAAATAGATAACACATCTCCCCTTTTCCAAGGTTTTGAAAAAGAAAACAAATTCTTAATGAGTCACACAGACTATGTAGAAACAGTACCAAATGGTTTTAGCAACATAGGAGCAACAGAAACATGTCCCAATGCAGCAATGGAAAATAGAGAAAAAAAATTATATGGAATTCAATTTCATCCTGAAGTAAACAATTCAATAAATGGAACAAAAGTAATAAAAAACTTTTTATTTAATATATGTGGTTGCAATGGAGATTGGGAAATATCATCTTTTGTAGAAGAATCAATAAAAACTCTAAAAGAAAAAATTGGAGATAAAAAAGCTTTATGTGCCTTATCTGGAGGAGTAGATTCATCTGTTGCAGCTATACTACTATCAAAAGCAATTGGAAAAAATCTAACCTGTATATTTGTAGACCATGGACTACTTCGTAAAAATGAAGGAGATGAAGTAGAAGAAATATTTAGAAACCAATTCGATATAAACTTAATTCGTGTTAATGCTAAAGAAAGATTTTTAGAAAAACTTTCTGGAATTACAGATCCAGAAAGAAAAAGAAAAATAATTGGAGAAGAATTTATCAGAGTATTTGAAGAAGAAGCAAAAAAAATAGGAACAATAGATTATTTAGTTCAAGGAACAATCTACCCAGATGTAATAGAAAGTGGTTTAGGAAAAAGTTCAGTAATAAAAAGTCATCACAACGTTGGAGGACTTCCAGACTATGTAGATTTTAAAGAGATAGTTGAACCTCTAAGAGATTTGTTTAAAGATGAAGTTAGAAAAACAGGTATAGAATTAGGAATTCCAGAAAATTTAGTATATAGACAACCATTCCCTGGTCCAGGACTAGCTATTCGTATTATTGGAGAAATTACAGACGAAAAATTACAAATCTTAAAAGAAGCAGATAGTATCTTTAGAGAAGAAATTGCAAAAGCTGGACTACATAAAAAGATTAATCAATACTTCGCAGTCTTAACAAACTTAAAATCTGTTGGAGTAATGGGAGATGAAAGAACCTATGACTATACTCTTGCACTACGTGCAGTAGAAACAACAGACTTTATGACTGGTATTTGGAGTAAAATTCCATATGAAATTTTAGAAAAAGTTTCTTCAAGAATAGTAAATGAAGTTAGTCATGTTAATCGTATTGTATATGATATTACATCAAAACCACCTGCAACAATAGAATGGGAATAAAAGCCATCGGGGACGGAGAATTTTGGCAATAATATTATTTATTAGTATTAATTTTAAATGGTTAAAACTTTTTTTATTATTTATCATTTTTGCTACCTTCTCCTAGACTGTTTTTATAGAATTTTTAAATCGATGATTATAATAAATTATAGTCATCGATTATTTTTATACAATCGCTAGCTCTTTGAGATTATTTTTCTCCTTACAGTGAAAAACTCAAATTGGGCGAGACTTTGTATAAATACTTTCACAAGCTTTACAAGTAATTTTCATTTCATAACTTGCTACTTTTTTATCTAATATTGTAATTAAAGGCTCCTTATCTTTTGGACAACAAAATCTATTTTTTATAATAATTAATTCCTCCTTACAATTTTGACCTTTTTTACTATCTTCAAAATATAATAAGGCACTACCTTCACTTCCACAATTACATTTATATTTTAATTCTAACCTATCATAAGTTGAATAACATAAATAACCTATATTCTCATTACATTTATCGCAATACATCCATCCACCATAATTAGTTGCTAATCTTGTATTTACTAATTCTTTATTTTTTAATACTCTTGACATAATTTTATCTCCTTTTAAAACTGTGGGTTATCACCAATTTTACTTTTTAGACTTATTAATTGAAACATAATAACAACCACTTCCAAGTTTTATTTGTATGTATTTATAATAACATACAGGTAGATAATTTTGCAACTATCTACCTGTAAAATTTAGTTTTCAGTATAACTTTTGTTAGCAGTAACTGAAAAATTGTCGAAAAATAAAATATTGCCAAAATTCTCCGTCTCCACTGGCATTGCCAAAATTCTCCGTCCCCACTGGCACCACTGGCATTATTTTTTGTCGAAGATCGTTTTAAATACTCCTCTGTCTATTAAACTTGCAAATATGTTTTTTACTATAATTAGAACTATTGGACCTATTAATAATCCCATTACACCTATTACTTTAAAGCCTGTATACATTGCAATTAATGTGAATATTGGATGTACACCAATGTTTTTACTTACTAATTTTGGCTCTAAAAATTGTCTTACTACTGACATTATTATTAATAATACTATTATTGCAATTCCAAGTTTTATGTCTCCATTTATGCCACAAATAATTGCCCATGGTATCATTACTGTTCCTGATCCTAATATTGGCAAAGCATCTACAAATCCTATAAATAATGCCATTAATAATGGATATTCTACCTTAAAATTTATTATCTTCAAAAAATATAAACCTACTAGTGATATTATAAAAGATACAAAGATTAGGGTTACTTCTGCTTTTAAATATCCACCTAAAGTTTTTATTAAGTCCTTTAAATGTGTACCAATTGTTTTCACCCATAATTTTGGTAAGTGATGTTCTATCTGATCTAAAATGTATATTTTGTCTACACATATAAAGTATAAGGCGAGTACTGTAATTCCTATGCATATAGCTATCGATGGTAAACTTGTTACTATTTCTATTAGTCCTGTTAAGGCTTTTCTAAGCCAAGTTGAGACATTATTTAATATATCTCCTGTTGAACTTTGTATTACATCTAAGGCTTCTTGGGATAAATGTATTTTGTCAAAATTAAAACTAGACATAAAATTTTGAAAGATTTCATATGCTTTACTGAAATAGTCATTTAATCCTTGAAGTAAGCTTGAAGATTCAGAAAATAATGTAATTATTAGCCAACTTAAGCTTCCTAGTATAATTATTAGTACTATTACAAATATTATTATTGAACTTGTCCTTCTTGTTAATTTTGTTTTTTCCATAATCCATTTAATTGCAGGTTCAATTATTAGTGAAATTATAAAAGCTACTAAAAAAGGCATATAAAATATTGATAATTTTAATCCAATATATAATCCTAATAATATACCTATTACATATAATATTCTTTTACCTACTCTTGTCCAATATGAAACATCATAAATCATAATTTTTCTCCTTATTATATTATATGTAAAAAGAACGGAGATTATCCGTTCTTTTCCTATCATAATTTTTTTATTCTGCATTTTTTTGTTGACCATTACAATTACAGATGTTTTCTATTGTTGTACATACTTCTTGTTTACCAATTTTTCTATCGTTGTTTGCTAAATTTCCTATAGTTAATATTCCTACTACATGATTTTGATTATCACATACTGGTAATCTTCTTATTTGATTTTGAGACATTTTTGTTTCTGCATTTGAAATATCATCATCTGTTTTACATGTGCATACATTACAAGTCATTACTTCACTAACAGGTGTTGTTTTAGCATCTTTTTCACAAGCTACACATCTTAATAAAATGTCTCTATCTGTTACTATTCCACATATACAGTTATTATCATCACATATAGGAACACAACCAATATGATTTTCACTCATTAATTTTGCAATTTCATTTATTTTTGTGCTTGGATTTGCACAACATACATCTTTACACATTCCTTGATTAACTTTCATGTTTGTACCACCTTTCAAACTTTATCAAATATATTCTTTGCAAAATTAAATGTTTTATCCTATATTATAGTTGTATTTTTTTCTATTATTTTCTTTGTATGGAAAAAATTATTTATTTTTTATTTGCACTATATCAATAAAATATTTGTAAAGTTGAAAGTTTTTTATTTTTTGTTTCAATTATAATAATTTACATTTCATAAAGTTCTGGATATCTATATTCTATTGGCCCTCTTGGCATTATTGGTGGACGTTGTCCTGGTCTGTTTCCTCCTGGAAATGGCGGTCTTGGAGGAAACGGTGGCCTTGGTGGTCTATGTACAGAAAATCCTGGTCTTCCAATCAATTCTCTAATAAGCAATATTTTAATTAAATCTCTTAAATTATTGTTTCTAAATTGCCTATCTTCTCCCCTATTTTCCATATTAATTTTATTAATTTCACTTGTTTTTATTTCTTTTTTAGGCTCTGAATTTAATTGATTTGTTGTTCTATTTTGTGTTGTTTTAACTTCATTATTTAAAGTTATATTAATGCCTATTTCAGTATTTGATTCAATAGCAGAAAAAATTTCATCTGTCATATTTTCTATTACTTCTTGTGTGATTGGCATATTATTAGTTGTACATCTTTTTGCAACCATTGGATAAATTATTTTGTAAATTTCTGGATAACAACTTTCTAAGGTTGAAGTATCCACATCTTGAATATTTGAATTATATGGCATTTCATTAAAATTATTTTCATAACAGTTATTGCACATATTATTTGAAGTATTTGGATATCCTAGAATGCTTCTTATGTAATCTTCATAGGATTGCTCATTCATATAAAAAACCTCCTTAATATTTTATATATAATATGTGGAGGTTTCTTGTTTTGTGATATTTTTAATTTTTTTATAATTTTTGTACAAGTTCTTTAAATTTATTTCCTCTTTCTACTGCATTTTTAAACATGTCAAAACTTGCACTTGCAGGTGAAAATAAAACTATTTCTCCTGAACTTGTTACTTTTTTAGCTAAATTAATACTTTGTTCTAAACTGTTTGACATATATATTGGTAATTCTTTTTGTTGGTTTTCTAATTCTTGTTTTACCACATCAAATATCTTTCCAGAAGTTTGACCCATTAGTATTAAATTTGATACATTTTCTATTATAGGTTTTGCTATTGGTTCATAATCTAAATTTTTATCATATCCTCCAGCAATAAGTGTAATTCTTTCGTCAAAGGCCTTTAATCCTGAAATTGTTCTTGTTGGAGAAGAACTTGAAGAATCATTATACCATTTTATTTTGTCAATTTCTCTTACAAATTCTAATCTATGTTCAACTCCTTTAAATTCCTTAACTGCTTTTATCGCTAAATCTAAATCAATTAAAGTTTGTGTAGCAGCTAAGGCTGTAGCTATATTTTCATAATTGTGTTTTCCTTTTAATTGTACTTCTTTTGTATTTAATATATGTTTTCTTATTTTATCTTCTGATAGTTTTATAAGGTTGCCATCAATTATAAATCCATTATCTAATTTTTCATTACTACTAAAGAATATAACTTTACCTTTTGCTTCTTTGCAACAGTTACGTGTAATTTCATTATCATAATTTAATATGAGTATTCCTTTTTCGTTTTGATACTTGAATATGTTTTTTTTGGAATCTATATATTCTTGATAATCTTTATGTATATTTAAATGATTTGGTGATATATTAGTTATTATAGCTATATCTGGACTTACTTCCATTTGCATTAATTGAAAACTACTTAATTCTAATACTACAAGATCCTTTGGTTCCATTTCTTCAAGTTTTGTAAATAATGGTATTCCAATATTTCCACCTAAATATACTTTACGATTAGTTTTTTGTAATATATGATGTATTAAACTTGTTGTTGTTGTTTTTCCATCACTCCCAGTAACTCCTATTATTTTGCATGGACACATTTTCATTAACATTTCAATTTCTGTTGTTACAATTGCTCCTCTATTTGCTTCTTCTGCTAATTCTCTTTTTGTTGGTAAACAACTTGGCGATCTAAATATTATGTCAAATTTTTTTAAATTTGTTAAGTTGTCTTTTCCAAAATAGTATTTTATATTTTTTGTTTTTATTTTGTCCATTATTTCTTGTGGTATACTTTGTTCTTCTCTGTCATCAAATACTGTAATTGTTGCTTTTTTATTATACAAATAGTCTATTAAGGGTAAATTGCTAACACCTAATCCAATTATTGCTATTTTTCTAAATCTTACATAGTTATTAAATTCTTCTAGTTTTTCATTTTCCAAATTCATTTTTACACTTCCTTATTTGTTTTTTCTATTTTATGTTTTTTTTATTGTTGTGTGATTTTGTATTTTTAGTTATTATATATTACTTTTTTATAAAAAACAATTTAATTTTGGCAAAGACTTAAAAATTTAAATTCTCAAAAGTTAGAATTATTAAAAAAATAATATAATTTTAACAAATTATATTATTAATTTTAATTTTGTATAATTAAAAAAAGTTTTGGATAAAATAAAATTGAAATCTTGAATGGAGGTGCTTTTCATGTCAAAAAAAGAAAATCAAAAAAATAATCAAAAGAATAACCAAAAAAATAACAATAACAACAATAATGAAAGACAAAACAATAACAATAATTGTAGATAATTAAAATAATTAAAGTATAAAAAATTGCCAAAAGAAAAAATTTTTTGGCAATTTTTTATATTTTAATACAATAGGAAAGTCATACTTTCCTATTGTATTAAAGCTACAATCGCTAGCCCTTTGAGATTTTCTCCTTACAGTCGAAAACTCAAATCGGGCGAGAACAAATTAAAGAAAATCTTTGATTTTCTTATTTGTTCTTATTTTGTTCCAAAAACTCTATCTCCTGCATCTCCCAAGCCTGGCACTATATAACCAATATCATTTAACTTTTCATCAATAGAAGCGGTATAAATTTGCACATCAGGATGAACTTCTTCCAACTTTTTTAGACCTTCAGGTGCAGATATAATACATAAAAATTTAATTTTTTTAACACCATCTTCTTTTAACATAGTTATAGTATCAATAGCAGAACCACCTGTTGCAAGCATTGGATCTAAAACTATTACTTCTCTATTTGCTATATCTTTTGGCATTTTATAATAATAACGAACAGGTTTTAAAGTTTCTTCATTTCTATATAAACCTACATGACCAATTTTAGCATTAGGTATTGATTTTACTAAGCCATCTAACATACCTGTTCCAGCTCTAAGAATTGGAACAAAGGCATATTTATCTTCATTTAATTTTTGTACTTTTGTTTTACATATTGGTGTTTCAATTTCAGTTTCTTCTAGAACTGCGTCTGACATTGCTTCATAGCATAGAAAAGTTGCTATTTCTCCAATTATTTCTCTAAATTCTTTTGTACCAGTATTTTTGTCCCTAATTATTGATAATTTATGTTTTATTAAGGGATTTTCTAAAACAATTGCTTTCATATTTACTATCCTTCCTTATTTTATTTTTAAACTGTTTCTTTAACCTTTTCATTTTCATCTTCTTTGTTCTCAGTATTTATTTCTTCTTTTTCTTCTGGTAAGCATAAATTTAGTATTATTCCTAAAATTGCTGATAAACTCATTCCTGATATTGTTATTGATAAATCACCAGATATAATTGATATTGCTGCTCCTCCTAATCCAAGTACTAACATGGTTGATGCTACAATTACATTTTTAGATTTTCCAAAGTCAATCTGATTTTGAATTAATACTTTTAAACCATTTATTGAAATGAATCCATATAATAATAAAGAAACTCCTCCAAGTACTGCATTAGGTATTGTAGAAACTAGTGCAGTAAATTTTCCTAAAAACCCTAGAACTATAGCAAATATTGCTGCTAATCCTATAACCCATACAGATGCTATTTTTGTCATTCCAACTACAGAAGTATTTTCACCATAGGTAGTATTTGCTGGTCCTCCTAAAATTCCTGCTACAAAAGTTGCAATTCCATCACCTAATAAGGTTTTTTCTAAACCTGGTTCTTTTAATAAATCTTTCCCAATTATTGTACTTAAAGCAGTATGGTCTCCTATGTGTTCACACATTGTTACTAAGGCTATTGGTGCTATTGTAAGTAAAGCTGAAAAACTTGGTGTATAACTTGCAAATGGTATCATAAAGCTTGGTATACTAAAGAAAGATGCTTCTAGTACTGGTGTAAAGTCTACTAATCCAAAGCATATTGCAGATATATACCCTACTAAAGTTCCAATTAAAAATGGTATAATTTTAATAAATCCTTTTCCTTTAACCATTACTATGGCAGTAGTTAAAAACGTAATTAAAGCAACTATTACGCCTTTCCATTCTACTTGTGCATTTGCTACAATTCCAATTTGTGATACTGCATTAGGTGCTAAACCTAGCCCTATTATCATTATCATTGGGCCTATTACTATTGGTGGTAATAATTTGTCAATCCAGTTTTTTCCTATAAATTTAACGATTACTGCAAATATTATATAAATAAGACCTATAGCCATTACTCCTGTCATTGCTCCTGAAATTCCACCTTTTAAAAATGCTGCTGCTAATGGAGCAATAAAAGCAAAGGAGCTTCCTAAATATACTGGTGATTTTCCTTTTGTACATAATAAATAAATTAGTGTTCCTATTCCAGAAGTTACTAATGCAACTGGTATAGTTAATACTGTTTCTCCTGCTGCTGCATTTACTAAAATTGGTACTAAAATTGTAGCACCAAACATTGCGAAAACATGTTGTATTGATAAAACAATCCATTTTGCTAATTTTGGTTTTTCGTTTACATCTAATAGTAGTTTTACTTTTTCCATTTAAAATCCTCCCTTTATTTTTTTGTGCAAAAAATTCTAAAAAAAGATACCATTTTTTTAAATGGTATCGAAGCTTCTAATATTGTATATGAGAAAATATAATGAATGCAAAAATAACAGTTGTATTAACTGCACTTTTAAGTCTATATACTTTTTGTACGCTTAATTTTTCTTTCATTTTTGCACCTCTTAAAAAATATACTATATCTACATAAAAAATGCAATAGTTTTTTTAATTTTTTTATAATTTATATTTTTCTCTTTTTTTATAGGTGGTATGTAATAGTTTTTCTGCTCTATAACTACCAGGTTTTTCTAAATATTCTTCATAAATCTTTTTAACAATAGGATTTTCGTGAGATTTTCTTATTGTAGATTTTTCATCAATCGAATAGAGCGCATCTGCTCTAAGTTTTCTTACATCAACTTCAGAACGAACTTTTGAACTTTTTATAGGCTGACCTCCACCATTAACACAACCACCAGGACATGCCATTATTTCTACAAAGTGATAATCAGCTTTTCCAGATTTTATTTCTTCTAAAATCTCCCTAGCCTTTGCTAAACCACTTACTGCAACTACTTTAATATCTTTTCCTGCAAGATTTACTGTTGCCTTTTTTATACCATCTCCACCACGAACTTCTTCAAAGTTTATTTTTTCTAAGTCTTTTCCTGTTAAAGTATCTTGTGCAGTTCTTAAAGCCGCTTCCATAACACCTCCTGTTGTTCCAAAAATTGCAGCTGCTCCTGTTGCTTCTCCCATTGGATCATCAAAAGTATTATCATCTAGCTTATTAAATTCAATATTTGCTTGTTTAATCATTCTTGAAAGTTCACGTGTTGTAATTACATTATCTACATCATAAAGCCCTTCATTTTTCATTTCTGAACGTTGTCTTTCAAATTTTTTAGCTATACATGGCATTACTGATACTACAAATATTTTTTCTGGATCAATTCCTTCTTTTTTAGCATAATAGGTTTTTAATAAGGCTCCAAACATTTGATGTGGCGATTTACAAGTTGATAAATGTGGTAATAATTCTGGATAGTTCATTTCTATATATTTCACCCATCCAGGGCTACATGATGTAAGCATTGGAAGTGTATCTTGATTTGTAAATCTTTCTATAAATTCTGTTGCTTCTTCCATTATTGTAAAATCTGCTCCTGTATTTGTATCAAATACTTTATCAAAACCTAGTCTTTTTAAAGCTGTAATCATCTTTCCTGTTACGTTTGTTCCAATTTCCATTCCAAATTCTTCACCTAAAGCAACTCTAACTGCTGGTGCAGTTTGTGCAATAACATAGGTATCAGGATCTTTTAGTTTTATCCAAACTTCGTCAATTGTTTCTTTTTCATGTAAAGCACCTGTTGGGCATGCTTGTATACATTGACCACAATTTGTACAATTTACATCCTTTAAACTATGATCTTCTACTGTTAAAATGCAAGCTTCAAAACCTCTATTTATGCAATCAATTGCTCCAACCTTCTGTATATTTTTACATGCAGCAACACATCTTCTGCACAATATACATTTATTAAAATCTCTTACAATTGATGGTGATAAATCATCTATTTTGTGTTCTGATCTTTCTCCCTGAAATTGTATATCTAAAACATTTAGTTTCATAGCTAAATTTTGTAGTTCACAGTTTCCATTTCTAGTACAGGTTAGACAGTCCCTATGGTGATTTGATAATATTAAATCTAATATTACTTGTCTTGCTTCTAATACCTTTGGTGTATTTGTATGTACTACCATTCCCTCTTCAACTGTTTGAATACATGAGGTTGCAAATCCTCTTCTTCCTTCTACTTCTACAATACACATTCTACAATCTCCTACTTCGTTTATGTCTTTTAAAAAACATAAGGTTGGTATATCTATTCCAACTTTTTTAGCTGCTTGTAATATTGTAGTTCCTTTTTCTGCTTCTACTTTTTGGTTATCTATTATTAAATGAACTAAATTATTTTCCATATTTACTATCCTTCCTTCCTAAGGTAAAAATCTGGTTGGAAAAGAATTATAATCATTTTTCAACCTTTCCTCCTTTTTATTGCTAAATCTAAGTATACTTAAATTTAAACTATAATTACCTTTAAACTTAAAAGTTTCTAGTTTAACTTTTCAAATTTATCAAAATAATATTTATTATTTAGTAGTTTAAAATTCATTTGATATGAAGATAAATTATCTATTTTTATTAAACCATCTTCTACTATTTGCTCCATTCCACTATATATATAGTTTGCTGATATATTTTCGGCAATTTTATTTTTAAATTGTTTTAAATTATAATCATAATCTGAATATATATTTATTGTATTACCTACATCTTCTACATAATATTCATAAATAGTCATTTCAACCCTATCTTTGTATTTATATACTTTATCAATATATGGGATTGCATAAGCTTTAACTTGTTTTCCAGAATGGATAATATCATATCTCTGTTTTTGTTTATTAAACTTAAGGTTCGTATCTATAAAAGCATCTATATCTGAAAAAGCAACATCTTCATCTTGATATTTAACCTTTTCTCCAAAAACTCTTTTAGCTACTTTTTCAAAATTTGTTTTTGTAATATACTCCCCATCATTATAATTTATATTTGGATTATCATTATAAATTATGTTCTCTTGCTCTGGCTCATCATATGGATTGTACACTCTTTCTAATATCATTTTTAATTTAGTTTGGTTGTCTAAGGTTTCTAATGATATATTTTTCTTTTCATAAAAAGTAGTTATTATATCTTTAAAATTACATTTTAACTGATGAACTAAATCTTCATTATTATCAATAATAATTTTTTCTTCCTTACTTTCCTTTGTTTGATTATTATTTACTTCGTTAGGTGAGTTGTTTAAACTTGTATCTAAGTTAGCTTGTGAAATAATTTCCTTATCATGTATCTCATTTTTATTATTCTGATTAGCTTGTTCCTGTATTTCTTTTTCACCATCTGTTTTTATTTCTGTATTCTTTTTTTGCATTATAATAATTGTAAATATTAATAGTATAACTATTACAATAACTGATATTGCTAATAATATTTTATTTTTCATAATAACTTTCTCCCTTTTTCTAATTTACCAAAGTCTATTTATATGTATATAAAATTTGTTATTTATTAGTTTCCAATAGCATGGAAAGGACAATTTGTTAGACAAGTACCACATTTAATACATTTTTCTTGATTAATTTTTCTTTTTTCTCGTGCTTCTCCTTCAATAGCCTTAACTGGACAGGATTTTTGGCATATACCACATCCTTTACATTTTTCTTCATCAATAGTAATTTTCGATAAAGCTTTACATTCTAAGGTTTTACATTGTTTTTCTACTGCATGTTGTACAAATTCTTCTCTAAAATATTTTAAGGTACTTATAACTGGATTTGGTGCACTTTGACCAAGCCCGCATATACTAGCATTTTGAATATTTCTTGCAAGTTTTTCTAATTTATAAATATCTAATTCTGTTCCATTTCCTGAACATAGCTTTTCTAGGATTTCTAACATTCTTTTTGTACCAATTCTACATGGTGTACATTTTCCACAACTCTCGCTTACTGTAAATTCTAAATAAAATTTTGCTAAAGATACCATACATTTAGTATCATCCATTACAATTAGTCCACCTGAACCCATCATTGAGCCAATTTCTTTTAGTGATTCATAATCTATTGGTGTATCTAAATGTTCTTTTGGTATACATCCACCTGAAGGTCCACCTGTTTGAGCTGCTTTAAAATTTCTTCCATTTGGTATTCCACCACCAATATCATATACAATTTCTCTTAGTGTAGTTCCCATAGGTACTTCTACTAAGCCTATATTATTGACATTTCCACCTAGGGCAAAAACTTTTGTACCTTTTGATTTTTCTGTTCCTATTGATGAATACCATTTTGCTCCTTTTAGAATTATTTGAGCAATATTTGCATAGGTTTCTACATTATTAATTAAGGTTGGTTTACCCCATAATCCATGTTGTGCTGGATATGGAGGTTTTACTCTTGGCTGACCTCTTTTACCTTCAATTGATTCTAGTAAAGCTGTTTCCTCTCCACATACAAAGGCTCCTGCACCTAAACGAATTTCAATATCAAAACTAAAATTAGTTCCAAAAATATTGTTTCCTAATATGCCATAAGCTCTTGCTTGCTTTATAGCAATTTCTAATCTTTTAACTGCAATTGGATATTCTGCTCTAACATAAATAAATCCTTTATTTGCACCTATACTATAAGCTGCAATAGCCATTGCCTCTAATACAGAATGAGGATCGCCTTCTAAAATACTTCTATCCATAAAAGCTCCTGGATCACCTTCATCAGCATTACATACAACATATTTTTGGCTATCTTCTACAACTTTTGTTAGTTCCCACTTTTTACCTGTTGGAAAGCCAGCTCCACCACGACCACGAATACCAGATTCTTTTATAATATTAATAACTTCATCTTGAGACATACTAGTTAATACTTTTTCTAAAGCTTTATAACCGTCAAAAGCTAAATATTCATCAATATCTTCTGGATTTATAACTCCACAATTTTTTAATGCAATCCTTTTCTGTTTTTTATAGAAATTAAGATCATCTAAACTATTTACAATAGTTCCATCAATATCTTTGCAAAGTAATCTTTCTACTTTTTTTCCTTCTACAATATGTGTTTGGATAATTTCTTCACAATCCTCTGGAGTTACCATAGCATAAAAAGTATCCTCTGGTCTAATAATAACAATAGGACCTTTAGCACATAAGCCAAAACAACCAGTTTTAATAACCCTAACCTTATTAATGTCTTTTTCTTTCAAAAGTCTTTTAAAATTCTCTAAAATTTCTGGTGATTTAGAAGATGTACAACCTGTACCATGACAAACTAAAATATGTTTTTCTCTTGAATCAGCTTTTGTATTAACTCTTAAATCTAATTCTTTTCTTTTCTCTATTCTAATATCTTGAAGTTCTTTAATTGTTTTCATATATTCCTCCTTATTGTTTCATTAATTCATCTAGTACTTGATCTAGTTTTTGTACTGTTGCTTTACCATATACTTCTCCATTTACTGTAAATACTGGTGCTAAGCCACATGCTCCAACACATCTTGTTTCTTCTATTGAAAATTTTCCATCTTTAGTTGTTTCTCCTGGTTGTATTTTTAGTCTTTCTTGTAATCTATCCATTATTTTTTGTGAACCTTTTACAAAACATGCTGTTCCTAAACATACTGATATACTATATTTTCCTTTTGGTTTTAAGGAAAATCTTGAATAAAAGGTTATTACTCCATATATTTCTGCTCTTGGTATTGATAAGAATTCTGATAGTTCCTTTTGTGCCTTACTTGGAATATATCCATAATGTTCTTGTATTTCATTTAACATTTGAATTAAATTGTCTTTTACTGGTTGATAGGTTATAAATAAGTTTTCTAGGAATTCGTCTTTTTTCTCATCATTTTCACTTTCACAATAACATTTTTGAGTGTTTTGTTCTTTTTCTTGCATATTTTTTCCTCCTTTTAATAATATGTATTAACTTATTTTTTAAATTATATCAAAGCATTATTTTTTACACAATATATTTTAAAAATTTTGTATTTTATTGTCTTTTTTTATTTTATATTGACATTTTATGAAAATAATGTAAAATATAATTATATAAAAATAAAAGGAGGATTTAAAAATGGGATACGACTATTATGATTACTATGGTTATAGTAGTTCACCATATGCATCTAGTGATGTTGCTGCAGCAGGAATTTTAGGTGCCTTAGGTGCTTTAATAGGTATAATAATTTTTATATGTTTAGCAATTTATGTTATACAAGTTATTGCTTACTGGAAATTATTTACTAAGGCTGGTGAACAAGGTTGGAAATCAATTGTTCCTATTTACAATTTAGTTATTTTATATAAAATTTCAGGTGTTTCTCCATGGTTATTACTTATATTCTTAGCATCTTTTATACCTGTAATAGGAGCTATTGCCGTATTTGTCCTTAACATTTACCAAACAAATCAACTTTCTAAATCTTTTGGTAAAGATATTGGATATACAATTGGATTGATTTTCTTAGCTCCTATCTTCTATATGATTTTAGCCTTTGGTAGTGCTACATATATTGGACCAGGTGGAAATAATTCTAATAATAACCAACCAACAACTGATGCTGAATAATAGAACAAAAGCGACATGATTAGAATATTTTGACCTTTTAATTTACTTAGATGTCGCGTTTTTGTTCGCCCGCAAAAATTCTAGAAGAATTTTCTGTGGAATTTTTTCTATACAATAAAAAAACTAGATTTCTTTTTTTAGATTTCTAGTTTTTTTATATTTTAAGAAAGATTATTTAAAATAAATAATACCATAATAACTAACATTAAAGCATTAAATATACAACAAACGTTATTATCATATTCTCTATCTACCTGTAAATATTTTCGACATATTTTCCTCCAACTGTAAGAAGAAAAATTGAAAATTTAGCGTTCATAATTTTCAATTATCTTCATTTTCTTCATAGAAGGTTCACTATGCCAAAGCTTTCTTTCTTCACTAATTATATTCATTATATAATCCTTATTTATTTGACTAACATCTTTTGGATAATTAAATTCTTCAATCCTTGTTTTATAAAATGGATTATCTAAAAACTTTTTATAATATTTTCTCCCATTTTCTTGATCATCTGTAAGAAAATAGAGCATTGATTTTTTATAAAACCATCTATTTCCTAACTTTTTTGCAATGTATTTCTTCGCATAGTTAATATCTGCAAATCTCCTATATTTTAAAATATATTTATTAGCAAGTTTAACATATTTTTTAACATCTTTCTCAAATTGTTCATCATTAATATATTCTATAAATTTCCTACCAACTCTTTCGTCCCCATACAAATTTAAGAAACTTAAAACATGACCTTTTTCAAATAAAAAATTTAGTCCTACATTTAAAAAAGTACCTTTTTTTATTGAATATGGTTGAAATTCTATTACTGTAAAATAATATCCATTGTCATCTAAATATACTCTAGAATTTCCTTTTTGAAAAACATCAGTAGGGAATATCTCTCTACATAATTTCTTTATTATCTTATTTATATTATTACTTTGATTCACAATACAACCTCCCTTGTTGTTTTTACTATATTACAAAATACACATTGTTTCACTTACTTACTTACTCTCTTTCCACAAGGTGTGATAGTCCTTTAAGATATTCTTCATTTATTAACATATCTCTAATATTAATAGGTTTTAAATCTATATTTTTTAATTCTTCTGCAGTAACCCACTTAAATTCTAATAGTTTTTCTTCACCTTTATCATTTTCAATTTTTTCATAGTCTTGCATTTGTAATTGTTGTTTAGGTTTTATTATATAATAAAACTCTATTCCATGACATTTTTTAGCATTTCTCGTCCAAAAATTCTCTTGTATTAAAAATAAACTTGTTTCTTGAACATCACAACCAATTTCTTCTTTTATTTCACGAATAATAGCTTGTTCTGAATCCTCTCCAATTTCAATATGACCTCCCGGTATATGATAATAAGAAGTTTTATTTACTCTCATAATTAAAAATTTATTTTCTTGCTTAATTATTCCACAAGTCCTTCCATGAAATTCTTCTTTTTCTGTTTTAATTTTTAAATCCATATTACTATCTTCCTTTTATTATCAAATCTTTTATACTAAAACTTTTTTTATTATTAACTTTTAGTAATTATTTTGTTACATTTTACTACTGTTGCATTATCTGGTATATCAGTTAAAACTGTTGCATTTGCTCCAATTTTCACATTATTTCCAAGTTTAATTGGTCCTAGTACTTTACTACCTGCACCTATCATTACATTATTTCCCAAATCTGGGTGTCTTTTATATTTATCTTTTCCTGTTCCTCCTAGGGTTGAATTATGATAAATAGTACAATTATCTCCAATTGTTGCAGTTTCACCAATTACTATTCCCATTCCATGGTCTATAAAAAGTTTTCTTCCTATTGTTGCACCAGGATGAATTTCTATTCCCGTAAAAAATCGTCCCAACTGTGAAATTAACCTTGCTAAAAATAATAATTTATGTTTATATAAAAAATGAGCTAGCCTATGAAAAAGCAAAATGTGAAATCCTGAATATAAAATTATTACTTCAAGTATATTTCTCGATGCTGGGTCTTTTTCCATAATATTTTTTGCATCTTCATATATTTCTTTTAAAAATTTCATAAGTTCATCACCTTATATATATTATGCATATTATGTTTTTAGTTGACTTTACAATATTAAAGTGATGTTTTTATATTTCTAATTTTCTTTAAATTTGCTATTATTTATTACCTTATTGAGGATTCAATTCTAAATCTATATATTCTTTTCTAGTTCTTTTATTTTATCTCTTAATTCTGCTGCTTTCTCAAATTCCATATTTGAAGCATGTTTTAACATTTCATCAGTCAATTTAGCTATAATATCTTTTGCCTCTTCATTTTTATCTAATTTATATTCTGTTTTGATATCTTCAAGTACAGTTGCTTTTATTATATCTCTTACAGATTTTTTAATAGTTTGAGGTTTAATATTATGTTCTTTGTTATATTTTTCTTGAATTGCTCTTCTACGATTTGTTTCTGATATTGCTTTTTCCATACTATCTGTAAGTTCATCTGCATACATAATAACTGTCCCATCTGTATTTCTTGCTGCACGCCCAATCGTTTGTATAAGTGACCTTTCTGAACGTAAAAATCCTTCTTTATCAGCATCTAAAATTGCAACTAAAGAAACTTCTGGTATATCTAAACCTTCTCTTAAAAGATTAATTCCAACTAATACATCAAATTCACCTATACGAAGATTTCTAATAATTTCCATTCTCTCCAGAGCTTTTGTCTCTGAATGCATATAGTTAACTTTAACATCTAAACTTTTTAAGTATTCTGTTAAGTCTTCTGCCATTTTTTTAGTTAAGGTTGTGACTAATACTCTTTCCTTTTTTTCTACTCTGATTCTAATCTGTTCTAATAAATCATCAATTTGATTAGTAACTGGCTTTACTTCTATTTTAGGGTCTAATAGTCCTGTTGGTCTAATAATCTGCTCAACTACGTTTTCTTTTGAGTGTTCTTTTTCATAATCTGCTGGTGTTGCACTAACAAATATTACTTGATTTATTCTTTCTTCAAATTCTTCAAATTTTAATGGTCTATTATCAAAGGCAGATGGTAAACGAAAACCATAATTTACTAAAGCTTCTTTTCTTGCTCTATCACCATTATGCATCGCTCGAACTTGTGGAATTGTTGCATGTGATTCATCTATTAATAATAAAAAGTCATCTGGAAAATAGTCAAATAAGGTATATGGTGGGCTTCCTTCTGGTCTTCCACTTATATGTCTTGAATAGTTTTCGATACCAGAACAGAAGCCTGTTTCTTTCATCATTTCGATATCGAAATTTGTTCGTTCTTCTATTCTTTGTGCTTCTATTAGTTTATTTTGAGATTTAAAGTATTTAACTCTTTCTTCCATTTCTTGTTCGATGGTTATTATTGCTCTGTCCATTTTTTCTTTCGTTGTAACAAAATGTGATGCAGGTGATATTAGTATGTGCTTTCTAATACCTATTGATTTTCCTGTTAAAGGATTAATTTCTGATATTTTTTCAATTTCATCACCCCAGAACTCAACCCTTACAGCAGATTCAGATTTATCAGATGGATATATTTCTACTATGTCTCCTTTGGCTCTAAAGGTTCCTCTTTGAAAGTCAATTTCATTTCTGGAATATTGCATTGTTACTAGCTTTTTTAATACTTGGTCTCTGGTTTTATTCATTCCTTGTCGTAAAGATAACATCATTCCTTGATAATCGACTGGATCTCCTAATCCATATATACATGATACAGATGCTACAATTATTACTTCTTTTGTTTCAAATAGTGATAAAGTAGCCGAATGCCTTAGCTTGTCTATTTCGTCATTAATTGAAGAGTCTTTTTCTATATAGGTGTCTGATGAGGGTATATAACTTTCTGGTTGATAATAATCATAATAACTAACGAAATATTCAACATTGTTTTCAGGGAAAAACTCTTTGAATTCGGAATATAATTGCCCTGCTAACGTTTTATTGTGTGCTAATACAAGTGTTGGCCTTTGTACTTTTTGTATGATATTTGCCATGGTGAAGGTTTTTCCGAGAACCTGTAACCCCTAGAAGTGTCTGAAATTTTTTTCCCTCTTCTATTCCTTTTGATAAGTATTCTATTGCTTGTGGCTGGTCACCTGTTGGCTTATAATCAGAATGTAATTTAAACATATTTCCTCCTAATTATCAATAATCTTCCAATATCCATTTTTGTCTGCTCCTACTCTTTGGATAATGCCTTTCTCTTTTAATTTACTAATATTTCTTTTACTGTTTTTTCAGAAATATTTAACTTGTTTGCTATGGCAATTTGAGTAATTTGTGGATTTTTTATAATAATTTTCAATATATTTTCTTCTGTAATATTTAATTTGATATTTGCAGGGACATTATTAGTAATTTCACTTTCTTTTTGATAATTTTTCCTATAAAATATTATTGTAAATCCTAATTTTTCATTTCTAAATTCTAATTTCACATTATTTTCTATGCACTCTTAATATATTCTCCTTATTCCAGAAGAATATGTTTCTGTATCATTAAATTTATACAAGATATTAGCAATAATAGGATTTCTGAATACTGAATGAGCTCTATTTTGTATATAATCTTCAGGTGTATATTGTTCTGGAAAAGTTCCTGGTGATTTATATTCTAAGTACATTGATATTATTGTATCCAATAACATCTTTAATAACTTCTCCAGCAATAATTAAACCTGCAACTGAAGGAACAAAGGATATACTACTTTGAATAGGATTATTTTCAATAGACTTAATAGAATGTCCATTAGATAAAGCCTTGTCAGTACAAATACTATTATTTAATTTAATAGGTTCTTCCTTTGAATAAACTACTTTAAGCTTTTTAATTCCCCTATTCCTCAATTCCTTTCTCATAACTTTAGCCAAAGGACACACACTAGTTTTATATATATCAGTCACTTCAAAACTAGTTGGGTCTAATTTATTTCCTGTTCCCATACTAGATATAATAGGAATATTTAATTTATTAGCTCTTAAAACTAACTCAATTTTAGCAGTAACAGTATCTACGCTATCAACTACATAAGAAGTTTTATTATCTAAAATTTCTTTGCTATCTGGCTTAAAAAATTCCTGATAAATTTCAATATTACAAGCTGGATTAATTTCCAAAATTCTTTCTCTTGCAACTTCTACCTTTGGTCTTCCAATTGTTTTAGTAGTTGCAAAAATTTGTCTATTTAAATTTGTTAAATCAACAATATCTTTATCAACTAAAATAAAATTCTGTATTCCTGCTCTTACTAATCCTTCTACTACAAAAGAACCAACTCCACCAAGTCCAAAAATTGCTACTTTAGCTTTATGCAACTTTTCTAATCCATCTTTCCCAATTAATAATTCAGTTCTAGAAAATTGATTTTGCATTTATAATTATCTCCTTTATTAATAAATAAATTATGGATCAATGGTAATCTTACCTCCACCTAAAACAATATCATCTATATAAAAAACTGCTGATTGTCCTGGTGTTATTGCTCTTTGGGGTTCCTTAAAAACAACTTTTATTTTATCTTTACTTTGTGTAAGCATTGCTTTTGCAACTTTAGAAGAATATCTTGTTTTTACATCAACCTCAATAGCTTGAGTTATCTCATCTATTAATAATAGATTTATATCAGTAACAGTAATTTCCTTTTTATATAATTCCTTTTCTTCTCCAACAATTACTTCATTTTTCTCTTTATGAAAACCTAAAACAAATAAGGGCACATGATATGAAATTCCAAGACCTTTACGTTGACCAATAGTATAATTATACAAGCCTGTATGTTGTCCTAAAATCTTACCTTTGGAATTTACTATATTTCCTCTTTTAGGCTTTATATTAGAATTATTTTCTAGAAACTTTTTATAGTTACCATCTGGTATAAAACAAATATCTTCACTATCAGGCTTATTAGCAACCTTTAGGTTCTTATTTCTTGCTATTTCCCTAATTTGTTCTTTATCTTCAAAATCAGCTAAAGGGAATAAAATAAACTCTATTAAATTTTTAGGAATATTCCATAAAACATAACTTTGATCTTTTTTTCCTGCATTAGATTTCTTTAATACCCATCTTTGATATTTTTCATTATATTCGGTTTTTGCATAATGTCCTGTAGCCACATATTTACAACCTAGTTCTTTCGCTTTTTCAAACATAAATCCAAACTTCATATATTTATTACATTCTATACATGGATTAGGTGTTTTACAATTTGCATAACAATTAATAAAATCATCTATAACATGTTTTTTAAAAGCCTCTTTATAATTATATGTAAAATGAGGAATACCAATAGAATTACAAACCTTTTTTGCATCTAAATATGTATTTACATTACAACAACTACTACCAGCAAATAACTCTAAGGTAGTTCCTATAACTTCATATCCTTTTTCTTTTAGTAATAGTGCAGAAACAGAACTATCAACGCCACCACTCATGCCCAAAAGCACTTTATTATTTTCCATAAAAATCTCCATTCTTAAAAAATCATGATTTATTTAATATAGCCTCTATTGTATGCCATGCAAGTAATGCACATTTTACTCTTGCTGGCATATTTGATACATTTTTAAAAGCTATTGCATCTTCTAATTTTTCTAATTCCTCTTCCCCTAAAGTTTCTCTTTTAATCATTTCAATAAAGGTTTTTACTATTTCCTGTGCATCTTTTATAGTTTTCCCTTTTAAAGTATCTATCATTATTGATGTAGATGCTTGTGATATTGCACATCCATGCCCTGTGAAGGCCATATCTTCAATTATGTCTCCATTCATTTTTATTTCTAGAGTTATTTCATCACCACAATTTGGATTATGTCCTATTTCACTAAAATCCGCATTTTCTAGTCTCTTTTTATTATACGAATTCATACTATGTTCCATTATTAATTCGTTATATACATCAGTTAAATCGTCCACTTTTCAACCTCTCATTTATTTTTTTATTTATTTTATATATTTTTTAAACATATTATAAGCTGACTTAAGTCCCTCAACTAGTTTATCTACATCTTCTTTAGTATTATAAAAATAAAAACTTGCTCTACATGTAGAATCAATTCCTAAAAATCGCATTAGTGGTTGTGCACAATGATTACCAGAACGAATGCATATTCCTTTAGAATCTAATATACTTGCAACATCATGTGGATGTACACCTTTTATATTAAAAGATATTACACTAGAATGATTTTCTTGATTTTTAGGCATATATAAAGTTAAATAATCTAGTTTTGATAATTCTTGTCTTGCATAATTTATTATTTCTTTTTCTATTTCTTGTATTTTGTCATATCCTAAATTATTTATATAATCAATTGCAGTACCTAATCCAACAACTGCTTCTACATTTTGCGTTCCTGCTTCAAATTTATTTGGTAAAGGTGCAAAGGTAGTTTCTTGCTCATATACATATTCAATCATGTCTCCACCCATTAAAAAAGGACTCATTTTGTTTAGAATTTCTTTTTTTCCATACATTATACCAATCCCAAAAGGAGCTAACATTTTATGTCCTGAAAACACAACAAAATCAGCATCTAATTTCTGTACATCTAATTTTAAATGTGGAATACTTTGAGATGCATCAAGTATTACAATTGCTCCCTTTTTATGTGCATATTTTATAATTTCTTCTACCTTATTTATTGTACCTAATACATTTGAGACATAAGTTATTCCAACTATTTTTGTTTTATCTGTAATTTTTTTTTCTATTTCTTCTTTTGATATTTCAAAATTTTCATTTAAATACATGTATTTTAAATTACTTTCTGTAGATTTACAAATTTTTTGCCAAGGTACTAGATTTGAATGATGTTCCATTATAGAAATTACTACTTCATCATCTTTTTTTAAGTTATCCATTCCATAGGAATATGCTATTAAATTAAGACTTTCTGTTGCATTTTTTGAGAATATAATTTCTTCACTATATCTTGCATTTATAAACTTTGATATTTTATTTCTTGTATTTTCATAGATTTCAGTAGCTTCCATACTTAAGGTATATGCACCTCTATGTGGATTTGCATTATATTTTTTGTAAAATTCCTCTACTGCTTGTATTACTTGTACTGGTTTTTGTGTTGTTGCTCCACTATCTAAATAAACTATTTTTTCATTATTTAAAATTGGAAAGTCTTTTTTTATTTCTTTAATTTCCATAATTACTATCCTTTCTAGAAAAGCTCAAATTTAAATTAATAAATTTGAAATATTTTGAACCTAAATCCTTTCAGAATACTTAATTAATAATTTCTTACAATTATTAATCTAACCTATTTTCAATTTCATTTATAATTTCTTCTCTCAATTCGTCTTTTTTTATTTCTTTTAATATATTATTAAATTTTGCTTTAACCATTAATTTTAAAGCATCTTTTAAATCAAAACCTCTACTCATAATATAAAATAACTCTTTTTGTCCAACCTTTCCAGCAGCACTCGAATGATTACCTTCCACATCTTCTTCTGAACAAAGTAACATAGGAAGTCCTAAAGATTTTGCTTTATCTGATAACAACACACAAAATTCATTTTCATTTCCTTTAGATTTTTTACAACCTTTTCTAAAATCTATTGTCCCTTTAAAATGTTTCTTTGCAATATCTTTTAATGCTCCTTGAACTTCAATATTAACCTTGGATTTTTCGCCATATAATTCTGCAATATAATTCAAGTCAAATAATTGATTATCTTTACCAAGATAAATGGTGTTTAGTCTATTATCTGAATTATTTTCAGATAAATTCGAATAATAATTTGTAATACTATTTTTTCCTCCAAAATCAACAGTTGTAAAATTAACTTTTGAATTTTCTTCTAAAACATTCTCAATACTTATGAAATTATTAGAAGCTTGACTTAAAAGATTTATTAATATTACCTTAATATCTGCCCTTTTTTTTGCATAAACTCTAATAATTCCATTATGAAAAGCCTTAATTTCTTCCTTAGAAACATATTTTAAAATAATTGTTGCTTTTGTATCCTTATTAGCAATAATTTCTATATTATCAATTAAGTTCAAATTCTCACTATCAAACTTAAAAATAACTTGAGTTTCTGTTCTAGTTTTACTATCTATTTCTATTTTTAAATTTTTATTTGCATTATTATTAACCTCTTTGGTAAAAGTCTCTCCTAAACCATAGGTTAAATTAGCATGGCTAACCTTTGAAGAAAAATTAATCTTTGTGCTATTACAAGATATATCTATCCCCTTAAAAGCTTGTAACTTATTCGGAAAATTAATTTCCTCTAATTTAATATCATTAATAAGAAAATTTTTTGAAGTCCTAACAGGTGTTTCATTTAGACTTAATTCTTCCATATTTTTATCCTTTCTAAGACAAAGATCATTAGGTTTTTTGTAATATTTTTTGAAATATATTTTATTAAAGTTTGAAGTAACTTTTGTGAAAAAATTCGTGACCAATTCTTTTGTCTTATAATTCTAAATTTATTAAATTGTTCATTTCTACTGCATATTCTACTGGTAATTCTTTTGCTATTGGATGTGCAAATCCTCTTACAATCATTGCTATTGCATCTTCTTCTGATAAACCTCTACTCATTAGATAAAATATTGCTTTATCACTTATTTTACCTATTTTTGCTTCATGTGAAAATTCTACTTCATCTGTTCTTATGTCATTTGTTGGTATGGTATCTGATATTGAGCTATTATCTAACATAAGCGATTCGCATGACACAGATGATTTTGAGTTTTTAGCATTTTCTGCTATTCTTACTAAACTTCTGTAGGTGCATTTTCCTCCATTTTTTGATATTGATTTTGCATTTACTACACTTGAAGTCTCTGGTGCGTTGTGTATTACTTTGAAACCATTATCTAAGTTTTGTCCTTCCCCTGCAAATGATATACCTGTGAATTCTGTTTTTGCACCTTTTCCATTTAATATGCTCATTGGATATAACATTGATATTTTTGATCCAAATGATCCTGATACCCAATCCATTTTTGCATTTTTTCCTACTATTGCTTTTTTGGTGTTTAAGTTTAACATATTTTTTGACCAGTTCTCAATAGTTGAATATCTTAAATATGCCTTATCTTTTACATATAGTTCAACACATCCAGCATGTAAGTTTATTTTGTTATATTTTGGTGCACTACATCCTTCTATAAAGTGAAGTGATGCCCCTTCTTCTACAATTATTAGAGTATGTTCAAATTGTCCTGCTTCTGGTGAATTTAGTCTAAAATATGATTGTAATGGAATATCTACTTTAACTCCTTTTGGAACATATACAAAAGATCCTCCTGACCATACTGCTCCATGTAAAGCAACAAATTTATGATCATATACTGGCACACACTTCATAAAGTGGTCTTGTACTAATTTTGGATATTCTTTTATTGCTGTTTCCATATCTGTATATATAACACCCTGTTGTATTAATTCTTTTTTCATACTATGATATACAACTTCTGAATCATATTGTGCTCCAACTCCTGCTAAAGATGTTCGTTCTGCTTCTGGTATTCCTAACTTGTCAAAAGTATCTTTTATGTCTTCTGGTACATCTTCCCATGAATTGTTTAAGTTTGTTTTTGGTCTTACATAAGTTGCTATTTCTTCCATATCTAATTCTGATAAATCTGGTCCCCAAGTTGGCATTTCTAATTTATTATAAACTTCTAAGGCTTTTAATCTGAATTCTTTCATCCATTCTGGATCATTTTTTTGCTTTGATATTTCTTTTATAATTTCTGGTGTTAACCCTTTTTTTATTTTGAATTCATATTCATCTTTGTTTTTTATGTCATAAATATTTCTATTTATTTCGTTTATATTTGTTGTACTCATTTATGCTTCCTTCCTAGACTTTATTTAAATAAACTTTTATTTGTATTGTGCATATCCATTATCTTCAATTTGTTTAGCTAATTCTTGATTTCCAGTTTTAACTATTTTTCCATTTACTAAAACATGTACATAATCTACTTTTAAACTGTGTAGAATCTTTGTGTTATGTGTAATTATTAAAACTGCATTATTCTCATTTTTAAACATTTCAATTCCTTTTGAAACAGTTTTTATTGCATCAACATCTAAACCTGAATCTGTTTCATCTAATATTGCAAGTTTTGGATTTAGTATAAGCATTTGTAAAATTTCGTTTTTCTTTTTCTCTCCTCCTGAAAAGCCTACATTTAAACTTCTTTCAAGATTTTTTGAATTCATATTTAATTCTTCCATATATTTTTTTAGTTCTTCTTTAAATTCAAATATTTTGACAGGCTTTCCTGTTACTTTGTTTTTTGCATATTTTAAGAAGTTTGTAACAGACACTCCTGATATTTCTTCTGGTAATTGGAAGGACATGAATATTCCTTTTTTTGCTATCTCATCTGTTCTAGAATTAGTTATGTCATTTCCTTCAAATAAAATGCTTCCTTTCTCTTTTGTGTATTCTGGATTGTTCATTATTGCATTTGCTGTTGTTGTTTTTCCTGAACCATTTGGTCCCATTATTACATGAATTTCTCCTTTTTTTATTTCTAAATTTATTCCTTTTAATATTTCTTTTTCGTCTGCTTTTACCTCTAAGTTCTTTATTTCTAATAGATTTTCCATTTTTTGTGTTCTCCTTTATCTCTCTATATAAATCATATTAAATTAGTAGGAATTATATCATCATTCTTTAATTCAGTCAATAGCTTAAAATTTAACCAAAAAAGAATAGCAACAAAAATGTTACTACTCATCTTCCATATTTTCATCATATTCAAAATCAATTAGTTCATCAACAGTATCAATATTTTTCACTTTTTGAACCTCTTTTTCAATTTTTCTCTCTATAGCCTTTTTATCTTCCTCTTCTTTCTTCATACTCTTATTATGTTTATTTTGCATTTCCTTTAAAATCTTTTCAGTTTCATCTTTTTTATTCTGTAGACAACGATTCATCATACTATTTGCTTTTTCAATCAAATCTGGCATATAATCTAACAACTTGTCTAAAGATGAAGTATGACTTACTGGAATTAATTTTACATTATTTGATTGAATTACTAGAAAAGCAACTGGATTAATTGTAACTCCTGCTCCTGAACCTCCACCAAATGGTAAACGGTATTGAACTTGCTCCTCTTTATCTCTTTTAGTATATTCATCAACAGTCTCCCCTTTAAATTCACTACCACCAGCTACAAAACCAAAAGATACTTTTGATATTGGGATTATAACAATATTATTTGAGGTTTCTATAGGCTCACCAATGATAGTATTTACATCTACCATATCTTGGATACTATTCATAGCTGTAATCATAAGGCCTTCTATTGGATGTTCGCTCATGTTTCTTCACTCCTTTTTTCTTAATTAAGATATATATTATATTAATAATATGTATCATTCTAATTTCAAATATACCCGAAAATACTATATTTATTAAGTTTTGGTTGATAAAAACAGGATTAATTATAAACTTTTGATTTTCAATTTTTTTTACCTTATTTTGTAAAAATATAGATAAAACTGTACTAATAACAGGAACAATTATAGCAGTAAAACTAGCATTTTCTGTTCCTAACTCAAGCTTTAACTCAAAATTGTTTATTCCTACATGTAAATTTTTAAGTACTTTAATTAAGTTTTTATCGAACTTAATATTATTTTCCAATATTTTTACATCTATATTTTTAATTTTCTCTTTCAGTTGCATTTTTTCTAGCTTTGTTTTTGATATATTTATTTTTAAAATTGGTAGTTTACTTAAAATTAAAAGTCTTAATACTATTTTATAATCTGTATTAATATGCCTTTTAGTTTCTGATGTGAAAATAAAATTTTCTATTTCTATATTTATTTTTGAAAAGGTAATTAATACAATTATAATCAACAATAAAAAAATAAAAACCAATATTTTCGCCTCCTTTTAGAGGATTTATATTAGTTTTTCCATTTATTTTCCATTTAATCAAAATTAATTAAATTTTTTAGATTCATATATTTTTTAATTTATTATTTTAATCTTAATTATCTTTGGTTTTTATTATTTAAGAAACTTCTTTCATCTTTTTTGTTTTTTCTACTGTAATATCTCCAAATAATTCTTCTTGAGTTGTTTCTACTTTGCTCCTTCTTGATAATTCTAACAAGCCCGAAAATGCAGTTACTACTTCTTGTTTACTATGCTTTTTAATAGAAAACATTTTATTAAATACAAATTTTTTTTGTTTAACTAAAGCTCTAAACATTTCTTTTACTTTGCTTGAAACTGTATAATTTTCTACAATAGCAATCTTTTCTATATTTTTAGCATTTTTGTTTAATTTAGTACTATTTCTCTGTATTATTTGCGCATATAAATTTGGAATTAAGTTACTTTCATATAAGGTTTCTAATTTTTGTTTTGGTAATTCAATATTTTCTTGTAATTTAAAATATCTTTTTGAATATATCTCATAATTTTCTTTTAATAGCTTACTTACTTCTTTATAGTTTTTATATTCTGCAATCCTTCTAATTAATTCTTCTTCTGTAATTTCTTCTTCGTCTTCTTCTTGTTTTGGAAGAAGTTTCTTTGATTTTAAATATAAAAGTGTTGAAGCCATTAATAAAAATTCGCTAGCTATTTCTAAATCCATATTTTCGTTTTTCTTTAGATATTCTATATATTGATCAGCTATTTGACTTAAATTTATATCATATATATCCATTTTGTTTTTATCAATTAAGTGACATAGTAAATCTAAGGGACCTTCAAAGTTATCTAATTTTATTGGGTATTGTTCAGTTTCTAAAGTTAGTATTGCCATAATAGTTTCCTTACATAAGTATTTAGGTTTTTTATATTTTAGGAAAGTCTTGATTCTGGTCTTTTATCTTGGATTTGCCTATAAACCATTTTTTTCTATTGCTATTTTTATGTTTTCTGTTTTGTATCCTTTTTTTATTAAATATTCTTTTATTTCTTCTAGTTCCATTGTACTTGATTTTTTGTAGATTAGGTTGGATGCTGAGTTTATTTCGTATTCTTCTAGTTCTTCTTTATTGCTATATAAGTAATCTTCTATATCGTCTTTATTTATGCCTTTTGATATTAATTTGTATTGTAGTTCTTTTATTGATAAATTTTTTAAGGCTATAAAGTTGTTTATTGTTCTTTTTATATATTCTACGTCATTTATGTAGTTTGCTTGTTTTAAATATTCTATTATGTCATCTAGTAAATTTTCGTCTATTTCTTTTGAAAATTTTTTTCTTATTTCGTTTTCACTTCTTTTTTTGTATATTATGTATTTCAGTATTCTTGTTTTTTCTCTATCAAATTCTTCTATTGTATACATTTTTTCTCCTTTTTCTTTTATATCTTTATTTTACTATATTTATTTCTTAATTTCAATAAATATAAGGCAATCGCTTAAAATTTTAATTATTTATTTGTATTTATAAAATCTGCTCGCTCCCAAAGGATTATAATTATTTATTATTTTCGTTGCCCCATTCTCAAAATTCTATAGAAAAGTTTTCTAACTTTTCTAAGAATTTTGGAAAGGTTAC
>CAQPRV010000114.1 GCA_948857205.1 uncultured Clostridia bacterium | reverse complement strand
TAGTTTTGAACGTGAAAGAGGCGCATTTTATATGATTAGAATTTCTTAATATTTGTAAGGCAGCCGAGAATTTGAATAAATATTTTAGATATTTTTTTCCCTTATTAAAATAAATACTCACTAAAAAATCAAGATTTGTAGGTCTAAGATAACTTAGACCAATATCTATTTACTAAACTATAACATAATAGACTACATTTTAGTCATTAAGCTCGTTTTCAATTTTTAATAATCTATTATATTTCGCAACTCTATCCGTTCTACAAGGAGCACCTGTCTTTATTTGCCCAGCATTTACTGCAACTGCAATATCTGCTATAGTAGTATCTTCTGTTTCTCCTGATCTATGTGAAATAACAGTTCTATATCCATTTTTCTTTGCCATTTTTATTGTATCAAGAGTTTCTGTTAAACTACCTATTTGATTTGGTTTTACTAAAATTGCATTTGCAACTTCTTTATCTATTCCTCTTCTTAAACGAGATTTATTTGTAACAAATAAATCATCTCCAACTAATTGAATTTTATCTCCTAATCTTTCTGTTAAAACTTTCCAGCTTTCCCAATCTTCTTCTGCCAAACCATCTTCTATTGAAATAATTGGATATTTTTCGCATAATTCTATAATATAATCTATCATTTCTTGTTTTGTTTTCATTTTATCTGTTTTCCAAAAATAATATCCATCTTTACCTATCTTTTTAGCTTCATCATACATTTCTGTACTAGCTATATCTAAAGCTAATGCAATATCTTTTTTAGGTTCATATCCAGCTTTTTTTATTGCTTCAATTATAACATCTAGTGCCTCTTCTTCACTTTGTAAATTTGGAGCAAATCCTCCTTCATCTCCTACTCCTACATCATATCCTTTCTCTTTTAGTACTTTTTTTAAAGTATGATATATTTCAGCTCCTCTACGTAATCTTTCTGCAAAAGTTATTTCTCCAATTGGCATAATCATAAACTCTTGTATGCTAACATTATTTTCTGAATGTTTACCTCCATTTAAAATATTCATCATAGGAATTGGTAATTCCGTTGCATTTATTCCTCCTAAATATTGAAATAATTCTAAATTTAAAGAATTAGCTGCTGCTTTTGCTACTGCTAAAGATACACCTAATATGCTATTCGCTCCTAAATTTGATTTATTTGGTGTATCATCTAGTTTTATCATTGCTTCATCAATTTTTCTTTGTTCAAAAGCATTTAAACCTATTAATTCTTTTGAAATCTTTTTATTTATGTTCTCAATTGCCTTTTGAGTTCCCTTCCCCATAAATCTATTTTTTTCACCATCTCTTAATTCAACAGCTTCAAAGCTTCCAGTTGATGCACCTGAAGGAACTGATGCTATTCCATAGCTTCCATCTTCTAATCTTACATCTACTTGAACTGTTGGATTACCTCTCGAATCTAGTATCTCAATTGCCTTTATTTCTTCAATTTCTAAATAATTTTTCATAATATCCTCCTTTTTCTAGGAATTATTTTCCTTATATTATTCTATACTAATTTGAAACATTTATACTAAAAATTATTAGTTATAGTTTTAACTTTTTAGAAACAAAAAAATAATAAACTTTTAGGATTAAAAATTGCTTAACTCCTAATATTAAAAATAATTAAACAAAAATATACAAAATTTTATATTTTATGTTGTATATTTTTAAATTTGTGATAAAATAAATATAAATTTAAAAAAATAAAATAAAGGAGAAAAACATATGAAGAAAAAAATATTATTAAGTTTATTTTTACTCATAATTCTATTAGCAAATATAACATTTGCATCATATAGCACAGTAACAATGAGTGTAGTAAAAGAACCTGTTTGTACAATAGAATTAGGAGAAAATTCAAGTTTTGAAAAAAAACTAATATCTAAAAACTTAGAAAACAAAGAAGTTACATTACAATTAAAAGTAACAAATGAAGAAACATCAATTAAACCAACTGGAGAATTAGTATTAGTATTAGACAATTCAAAAAGTATGGAAACAAAACTTCCAACTGGAAAAACAAGAAAAGAAGTAATTTTTGAATCAGCGAAGTCACTAATAGCAAATTTACTAAAAGATAATAATAAATTAAAAATTGGAATAGTTGACTTTTCATCAAATATTGATATATCTAAAGAAGGTTCAACTGCAGATGCATCAGTTACTGCACCACTTACAAATGACTTAACAATACTTACTAATGCCATATCAAATATAAAAACTGATGGACCAAGAACAAATTTACAAGCTGGAATACAACTAGCTTCAAAACAATTCACAACATCTACAGATAACAAATATATAATTGTTTTAACAGATGGTGTTCCAAATATAGCAATTGACTATAACAAAAAATATTATTCTGATGATGTTATATCAAAAACAAAAGAAGAATTATTAGACATCGAAAAAAATGAAATAAAAATAATACAAATGTTAACAGGAATTGATAATGAAGATTATATTCCAGGAACTGCTACAAAATCTTATGGTCAAATAATATCAGAAATATTTGGCACTTCAGAAAAACCAACAGTAGGAAAATTCTATTATGTAACAGATGAAGAAGTAGAAAAAACAATAACTACTGATATTTATAACACTTTAGTACCAATCGAAAAATCTTTTACAGATATTATAATTAAAGATTACTTTCCAGATGAAATCATAAAAAATTTCGATTTTGCATATGTAGCGGAAGTAAATAAAGGAAATATATCTGCAAAAGTTGACACAAAGGATAATTCAATAACATGGACAATTCCAGAACTAGCAAGTGGAGAAACTGCAACAGTTCAATACACACTAAAATTGAAAAAAGAATTTGATAGCAAAATTGTTAATAAAATATTAAATACTAATAAAAAAGTTGATATCACTTATAAAGACTTTGAAGGTAAAGAAAAAAATAATACTTCTGACATCTCTCCACAATTAAAATTAATTGAACCAGAGGTAAAAAAACCTGTTGAACAACCAAAAGAGCCAGATATAGCACCTAAAATTATACCTAAAGCTGGTAGTGCAACTTTTGTAGGATTTGTAGCATTACTTATTGGTTTCGCTGGTTTTTCACTATATAAATTAATAGATTATAAAAATAAACTTAAATAAATAAAAAATACCTAAATTAATGATAATTTAGGTATTTTTTATTTATTTTATAATTATCTATCAATTATACTAAAGGATAATTATTTACTTATTATATAATAACTTTCTATAAAAAATTTTCTAGCTTCTTTAACTTGCCTTTTTGTTTCGTAACTCAGTTGCATATTTTAATGTAACTTCATTTACTTCACCTGAAGAAATCCTAGCTATCTCTTCAATTATCTCATTTTCTTCTAATAGTTTTACTTGTGTTTGTGTTCTCTCCTCTTTAACATTTTTGCTAATATAATAATTATAGTCAGCACTTGCTGCAATATTAGGTAAGTGTGAAATGCATATTACTTGATGTTCTTTTGAAATTAATTTTAATTTTTTAGCAACAGAACTTGCTGCTTTTCCACTTATTCCTGTATCAATTTCGTCAAATATTAACACTGGCATTTCATCTGTTTCTGCTAATACCTTTTTAATTGCAAGCATTGTTCTTGACATTTCTCCTCCTGATGCTATTTTAGATAATTCTTTTTCGTCTTCTCCTATATTTGTTCTTATATAAAAACTTACTATATCTTTTCCTGTCCTTAAAAATTCTTCTTCAATATATTCAACATGTATATTAATTGTAGCATTTGACATTTCTAAGTCTTGTAATTCATTATTTATACTTGTACTTAATTTCTCTGCATTTTCTTTTCTTATTTCATGCATTTGTAGTGCTATTTGCTTCATATTTTCTTCAATTTCTTTTTGTTCATGTTTCAGTTTTTTATTATGTTCTTCTAAATTAACTATGTATTCAATTTCTTTTAGTATTTCAACTTTATATATTAATATTTCTTCAATTGAATTTCCATATTTCCTTTTAAGAGTGTTTATTAAATCTAATCTTTCTTCAATATAATTGTTTTCTTCTTCATCAAAATATATTTCTTCTTTTTGACTATTGATGTCTCTTGATACTTCTTGTAATTCGTAATATATATTTTTTAAACTACTTGAAACTTTTTCATACTTTTTATCTATGTTTTCAATTTTTTCTAATGCTCTAATTGCCATACTTATACTATCTATGCTACTTTCTCCTATTAAATTATCTACTTCTTGTAAATTTTTAGATATTTTTTCTGAATTCATCATTATTTTTCTTTTTTCTTCTAATTCATTTTCTTCATCTATTTTTAAATTTGATTCTTCTATTTCTTTTGCTTGATATTTTAATAGGTCTAGTTTTCTTTGTCTTTCTCTATCATCTCCAAAATTCTCTTTTAATTTCTTTTTTATTTCATTATATCTCTCATATAAATTTCTATATGCTTCCTTTTTTTGATTAATACTTTGCCCTATAAATCCATCTAAGTATTTTAAGTGTAATTTATTATCTAATAAATTTTGATTATCATTTTGTCCATGTATTTCTATATATTTTGACATGAATTCTTTTAATTCATTAACTGTCACCATTCTTCCATTAATTTTACACATGTTTTTTCCATTTATATTTACCTCTCTTGATACTATTATTGTGGAATCTATTTGACTTTTTGCTTTTTGATCATACATACATAATTCTACAAATGAGTTTGTTTCTCCTTTTCTTATTATTTCTTTTGAAAATCTTCCCCCTGAAATAATTTGTAGTGAATCTATTATTAATGTTTTTCCTGCTCCTGTTTCCCCTGTTAATACATTTAATCCATTGTTTAAATCTATACTTACATCCTCTATTATTCCAATATTTTTTATATGTAATGTTGCTATCATTTTTTACCTCCGAATTTTTTTATTTACACTTAGGTGTTTTTTACAAACATCTAAAAAAATGTTCGCTTTTATTGTATCCACTTTTTTTATTTTTGTCAATACTTTTACGAACATTTTTTCTTTTTTCTAATTTCTAGTTATTTTTACTAAACTGTAAGTATAAACTCTTCAAATACTAAATTTGCAAAATCTAAACCTCTATTTGTAAGTTTAATATTATCCCCATCTACTAATATTAGATTATCCTTTACCAATCTATTTAATTCCTTTCTAAATAAATAAATTGGATTTTCACCATACTTATGTTTAAAGTCAGTAATACTTACACCTTCTAACTTTCTTAAACCAAGTATCATATACTCTCTCATAGCATCTTCTAAGTTTTGTACTTCATGAATTATATAATTTTCCTTAATATTACCTGATTGGATATTTTTAATATATTTTTGTATATCAATTAAATTAGAATACCTTTTATTATTTAAATAAGAATGAGCAGCAACTCCAATTCCAATATACTCTTTTTGACTCCAACAATTTAAGTTATGTTTTGATTCCATACCCTTTTTTGAAAAATTCGATATTTCGTATTGATAAAATCCATTTAATTCAAGCATATTTTTTACATGCCAATACATTTTTCTTTCAAGTTCTTCACTAGGTAATTCTAATTTTCCTTCCTTTACTAAATTCGCTAATTTAGTATCTTCTTCTAATATTAAAG
The DNA here is from genome assembly GCA_948857205.1 of uncultured Clostridia bacterium. Lineage (GTDB taxonomy): Bacteria > Bacillota > Clostridia > TANB77 > CAG-508 > CAG-269. Next base: position 11,453 of record CAQPRV010000114.1, on the reverse strand, counting down.
AATATACACTAATATGATTTGGATTTAGTTCTAATATTTTCATAATTGACTCTTTTAAATCTTGTATTGTTTGATTTGGTAAACCTAACATCAAATCTACACTAACATTTTTTATACCAACTTGATTTATAATTTCATATGCATTTAAAAAATCTTGATAAGTATGTATTCTACCTATTTTCTCTAATAACCTATCCTTTGTACTTTGTAATCCAATACTAATTCTATTAATTCCACTTTTTTTATAAGTCTCTATCTTTTTTAAAGTTACAGTTCCTGGATTAACTTCTATTGTTTTCTCTATCTCTTCCCATTTTACATCCTTTTCTTGTAATTTTGACTTTAACTTATTCAAAATTATTTCTATATTATTTTCATCAATAAAAGAAGGTGTACCACCTCCAATATATATTGTATTTACTTTAAATTTATTTAAATTATAACTATCAATTTCATTTATTACACTTTCGATATATTCTTTTACAACATCTTGCTTATTTGTATATGAAATAAAATCACAATAATGGCATTTTCTTTTACAAAATGGTATATGAATATAAATCCCTAATTCCCTACTATTCATCTTTTTCTCAACCTTATTATAACTCATCTGCAAGTTCTATTATCTTTTTTAATCTATAATTTACACCTGATTTTCCAACAGGATTTTTTAACCTTTTTCCTAATTCAATTAAAGATATATCTGGATTGCAAATTCTAAGTTCTGCAATTTCCTTTAAATTATCATTCAAATCATTAAATTTTCCACTGTCTTTTAATTTATTAATAGCAGAAATCTGTTCAACAGAAGCATTAATTGTTTTATTTAAATTAGCTGTTTCACAATTTACTAATCTATTAACTTTACCTCTCATTTCCCTTTGTATACGTATATCCTCAAATTTAAGCACTGCACTATTTGCACCTATCAAAGCTAATAACTTTGATATTTCTTCACCTTCTTTTATATAAATACTATACTTATTTTTAGTATTTATCTTTTTTACCATAATACCTAAATTCTGTAATATGTTCATTATATCTTCTAAACTTTCCTTATTAGAAAAATTTACTTCTAAATGATATTTATTATCTGGATTATTTATGGAACCAGATCCCAAAAAAGCACCTCTTATAACCGCCTTCAAATCTTCCTGATTTTTTTCTTCTAAAATTTCCTTTTTAAGCCTAATTTCATTATGCGAAAAATCAATTAAGTTTTCAATATTTTTAGTGTTTATTGATACAACAAAAATCTTTCCATTTATATCAATTTTGTGATTAATATTTAAATTAGACAATAATTTTGAAAATCTGTTTATATTATAATCACTTTCAGTTGTATATTCTATTTTCTTATTCTTAATGTATATATTTTTAGAAACAAGATATCCAATTAATTCATATTTTACTAATTCTTTATTTGATAAAGTTTTTAAATTATTCAACTCTTGCTTTATATCTGAAGAAAAAGACATGTTAAAACCACCTTTCTATTTAAATCTGAGCTATAATTACTCTATCCTTTCCAGCTAAATCTTCTATTGAATATACCTTTGAAAAATCTGCTTTATCTTTAATAAGGTCAATTACTTGACTTTTTTGATCAAATCCAATTTCTAAACATAGATATCCATTCACCTTTAAATAATTAGAAGAAGAATTAATAATTTTTCTATAAAAATCTAAGCCATCTAATCCTCCATCTAATGCTAACTTTGGCTCATTTTGTACTTCTTTACTTAAAGATTCAATTACATCTTTCCTTATATATGGTGGATTAGATACTATAATATCATATCTTTCCTTAACTATACTGTCAAATAAATTTGAATTTATAAAAGAAATTTTACTTTCAACCGCCTGATTTTTAGCATTCAACTTTGCAACTCTTAAAGCCTCTTTGCTAACATCAACTGCTATTATTTGACATTCTTCAATATATTTAGCAAGTGAAATAGCTATTGCTCCACTTCCTGTACACATATCTAAGATTTTTATATCTTTCATACCTTTAGAAATATTAATTACCTCTTCAACTAAAATTTCAGTATCTGGTCTTGGTATAAGTACACTTTCATCTACATAAAAATCCATTTTCATGAACTCTTGTAAATGTGTAATATATTGCAAAGGAACACCATAAATCAATTGTTCAATTCCCTTTTTAAATTCAATAATTTGTGCCTTTGTTAATTCATCTTCATCATGTACTATAAGGTATTCTCTATTTTTGTTTATAGAATGTTGCATAAGTAACCTTGCTTTTAAACTTGCATTATCTATTCCATTACTTCTTAAATCTAAGGTTCCTTTTTTAATTAAATCTTTTATTTTCATCATATCTCCCCACCTTATTGTCAAGGGGGACGGGGAAATTTGGCAATAATTATCTGCTCTACAGAAACTAGCTCTAAATCACACATATTTGTAGAGCTAAGATATTTACAGAATATTAAAAAAGTTTTATTTTTTCATATACTTAAAAGTCTTTAAACAATTTTTAAAAAATTCAAAAAAAGTTTATAAAAACTCTTTTTGAATTTTCTAAAATATAAAATTCAGACTAAAAACGTGTTAATATCCTAATTTTATCTACAATAGTTTTTAAAAAAATTTAAACATAATATTACTTCAAGGTATAAATAAAAATCTATTATTCTAAACAGTAACAAAACAATAAATAATTATTGCCAAAATTCTCCGTCCCCATTGACATTAATCTTCAAAAAATCTTCTAAAGTCTTCTTCATTTATTTTTTCTTTTTCTAATAATGTCAAGGCTATTGCATCTAATTTATCTCTATGTTGTATTAACAATTGTTGAGCATCGTTATATGCAGTATCTATTAATAATTTGACTTCGTTGCCTATTCTATCTCCTATATTATCACCAAACATTTGCATTTCGTATGGCTCTTTACCTTGAAAATCAATAGGTCCTAAAGTATCACTCATTCCGTATTTTGTTACCATATCTCTTGCAATTTTAGTTGCTACTTCTATATCATTACTTGCACCTGTTGATATATCATCTAAAACTAATTTTTCTGCTGCTCTACCTCCTAATAATGCAATTAGTTTTTCTTCCATTTCTGTTTTTGATATATAGTATTTATCCTCGTCTGATTTATACATTGTATAACCACCAGCTACACCTCTTGGTATTATAGACACTTCTTTTACATTTGTCTGGGTTGGTAAATATCTACTTACTACAGCATGTCCTGCTTCATGATATGCTGTTAGTTTTTTGTCTTTATCTGATATTACTCTTGCTCTTTTTTCAAGACCTACTGTTACTTTTTTTACTGCTTCTTCTATGTCTTCATTTTCTATAGATTCATGCATTCTCTTTGTAGCAATTATTGCTGCTTCATTTAATATATTTGCTAATTCTGCACCTGTGAAACCTGCTGTATCTTCTGCTATGTTTTCTAAATTTACGTTTTCAGATATTTTTTTATCCTTAGTGTGTATTTTTAAAATTTCTAATCTTCCTTTTAAGTCTGGTGTTGGTATTGTAATTTGTCTATCAAATCTTCCTGGTCTTAATAAAGCTTTATCTAACATTTCTGGTCTATTTGTTGCAGCTAATACTATTATTGTTTCTTCTGAACTAAAACCATCCATTTCTACTAATAATTGATTTAAAGTTTGATTATTTTCTGTTTCTGCTCCACTATTTGATGATCTTCTAGCACCTATTGCATCAATTTCATCAATAAATACAATACATGGTGCTATCTTTCTTGCTTTTTCAAATAGTTTACGTACACGAGATGCACCTAATCCAGCAAACATTTCTATAAATTCTGAACCACTCATTGAAATAAATGGAACATCTGCTTCTCCAGCAATTGCTTTAGCAATTAAGGTTTTTCCTGTACCAGGTTTTCCATATAATAATACTCCTCTTGGTACTTTTGCTCCCATTTTTGCAAATTTTTCTGGTCTTTTTAAGAAGTCTACTATTTCTATTAATTCTTCTTTTTCTTCATCAAGACCTGCAACATCGTCAAATTTAATTTTTGTTTTTCTTTCAGTATCATCATAAACTTTTCCTTTTTCACCAAGTCCTTGCATTTTTATTATCATTACAATTAATATAACCATTAAGGCTGTTGGTAAAAATGTTATTATTACACTTGAAATTTGACTTACTACACTTCGTGGCTTTTGTATTAATTCTATTTCATTTCCTTCTGCTACCTTTGCTTGTACTAAAGTTATAAAACTCTCTGTTTGTGGTACTATTGTTGTTTTTTCTTCTTGTACATTTTTCATTTTTACTTTTATTGTTGTACTTCCTGTTGTCATTTCTATTTTTTCTACATTTCCATAAGATATCTCTTTAATTAAATCTGTGTAGGCAAGGGTTTTTTCATCTTTTTTATCTTTATTAACTGCAAACAATACTCCTATTCCAGTAATAAGTGCAACTATCAATATTATAACTAATATTCCAATTATTAATTTTTTATCCTTCTTGTTTTGTTCTTTTTCATTTTTATTCATGTTGCTTACTTTTTCTCCTTTCTTTTTTAAGCCTTTGAACCTTCTGGTTCTTCTCCCTGATTTTCCTTGTCTTTTTTGTTTTGCTTCTTATTCTCTTCTTTCTTTTCTTCTTTTTTAGTTTCTTTATTTCTATTTTTCTCTTCTTCTTCCTTTTCTTTTTCTTCTTCTAATTGTTGTTTTACAATCGCTTCCGCTTCTGCTATTTTAATTAATTCAGCTTGTTTTTTTATAAACTCAGACTTCAAAATAAAAATTGCTGCTACTAAATATATTGCTGCTACTGATACATACATTACTTCGAAATATTCCATATTAAAATCTACAAATATATTTACTCCTACATATAACATATTTAAAATTGTTGATAAAGTAAGTGCATATATTGACATATTAAAAATTGCTACATATCTCATTCTTATTTTTGCTAACCATGATGCTAAATATCCAAATATACTTAAAAATAGTGCATTTGAGATTGTAGTTAAAAAATACATTATAAAACTATAAACAAAAACCGTTATAAATACACTAACATATAAATTTATAATTTGTGAACTTTTTGCGTAATTTATGACATCTTGTTTTGTAAATTCTTGTATTCCCATTTGACTTAAAAGGTCATTATAATTATAATTTATAGTTCCTGTAACCGATGGGTTTTTTAGAATAACTTTATTTTTTAAGATAATTATTCCACTACCACTTTCTGATACTTGATTAATATATTGATTTATTTTGTTTTCTTCTTCTGTTTTTGTATCAATTATTGTTTTTCCAAGAAAAGAATCTTCTTTTTGTATTACTATTTTATCTTGAGACTCAACTTTAAGTTTACCTTCTTTATATGAAAATTCTGGAAAATCCTTTTGTAAATAATTTATTCCATCTTGTACCATTTCATAAGTTTGATATATTATTCCTATACAAAGAACAATTGCAAGTATAGCAGTTATTTTTACTAAATAAGAAATTGCCTTACCAACTCCTTGTGCTGCCATTTCTGGATATTCCTCTATTTTTACAATTGATGACCAAACTTTTTTAAAAAAGCCTTTTTTTATTGGCTTAGTTTCTTCTATTTTTTGTTCTTCCTTTGACTCTTTTTCTTCCATCACTATCTATACTCCCTTCTTAAGCTAGAATCAATAAATTTTGGATTAACTTCGAATATAACTTTTTCACCTATATCAATATCTTTACCAGTAATATCACAAACTACATGATAGGTTCCAATTCTGCCTAATATTTTACATTTGGTATTTCTAATTTTTGCATACTTTGATTGATCTTTTAGAAAATCTTTTATATCTCTAACTATATATCTTATTTTATCAATTACTCTAAACATATCTCTATCATTTGACAAGTTTATTCCATTCATGTATCCACATGGAATAACTGCAATTTTTGTAGCTTTTTTAGTAGTATACGTATTAGAATATCCAATATTAAATCCCTTAGGTAGTTCTTTTATCTCTGCAATTTGAGACTCTAAATATGCTATTCTTTTTAGTCCTATATTATTACTAAAAGATAATCTTCCTAAAAAGGCTGATCCAACTCTTACCGCATTTAAATGCATATTTGGAAATTTTAAGGTCGCTGATGAATTGCATATATGAAGTAAGCCTGTATTAAAGTCCTCCATTTTTAACCTTTCTATTACCTTGATAAATCTTTCAAATTGCATTTCTGTATATTTATCCTTAAAGAAACTTATAGAAAAATGTGAAAAAGTTCCTTCTATATTCACATTTTTTAGGTCTTTTATCGAATTAAGTATTTCTTCTAGATTTGTGTAAATAAATCCATATCTACCAAATCCAGTATCAACTTTTAAATGCGCTCTAATTTTCTTCCTTTTTTCTTTTCCAACTTCCTCTGCAATTCTTGCAGCTTCTTTTGATCCAATTGTTATTATAATATTATTTTCTACTAGAGTTTCCACATCTTGTTTTATTGCTGTGGATGATAACATTAAAATGTCTTGTTTGATTCCAGCCTCTCTTAATTGTAGTGCTTCTTCAATTGTTGATACTGCAAATATTGATATTCCTTGGTCAATTAATATTTTAGTATATTCTACTATACCTAATCCATAACCATTTCCTTTTACAACTGCTATAATTTTTACTTTATTTTCCTTATCTTCTTGTCCACTTTTATCAACATATTTCTTTATTTGTTCTATATTATGTTTTAAATCTTCTTTATTTATTACTAAAGTATTCAAATTCTTTTCTCCTTAAAAGATTTGTTTGTAATATTATGGTTTTGTATTATCTATTTTTATAAATACCTTCTCATGAAACTAATTTATATTAGGCTTATTTCTTTAATTTTCTCTTAAGTTGTCTTAAGGTTCTAAAGGTTTTTTCTGAGAATCTGTATAATTTATAGGTTAAAGGTTTAAATGGATAATATACTTCTCCTATAAATTCTGTAAAGGTTGCTCCAAAGCCTTGTTTGAATCTATATAATCCATATTGTGGATGGTTCTCATCAACTACTCCTGATACTCCTCTAAAGTCATATATGTCATCATTTCTTGCAATTGCCATTTTTATCATTTCCCATTGTAATAAATAGTTGGGCATTAAATTTCTATGTTGGTTACTACTTGCTCCGTATAAGTACCAAGTTTTGTTTCCATAGAATATTGGGATAACTCCTGATATTGGCTTGTCCTCATAATATGCCATTAAAATTTTCATGTGTTTTGGACCTAAACAATCATACATTTTTTCAAAGTATTCTAATGGACGTATTATGAATCCATCTCTTGCTCCTGTTTCAATCATTATTTTATGGAAGTCTTCTAAGTCTTCTTTTGTTCCTTCTTTTATTGTTACTCCTTTTTTTCTTGCTAGTTTTATATTGTATCTCCATTTTTGCTTGAAACCTGCTAAAATTTCTTCCTCTGTTTTATCTTTTATGTCTAGTCTAAATACATATCTTGGTTGTATTTCGTCTTTAAAGTCTTTTGCATCATCTTTTATTTTATATCCTAAATTTGTTACTATATCTCTAAAACTTTCATCGCTACTTAATATGTCTGGCTCTATTCTTAATACTATAGCCTTGTATTTTTTTGCTAATTCTTTTGCTCCTTCTGTTATTTGTTTCATTACTGATATGTCATGTATATCACATACTGGTCCTCTTGATGCATACATTATATTTCCAAATATTGGCATTTTTCTAATTAGTACACATAGTGCCCCTATTATGTTTCCATCTTCGTCTTCTGCTAGTATTACTTCTGGTTTCCAGTTTGGCTTTTTTACTTCTGACCATTCTAATGATTGCTGAAAGTTACATCTCTCATTGCTTTCTAAAAATTTCTTGTATTCTTGTTTCGATTCTTCGTCTGTTACGAATCTCATTGATTTTCTCATTCCTCCTATTTTATTATTTACAATATATTGGTATTTTACACTAAATCATAAAAATTTACAAGTAATTTAGACTATTAGCTTAAAATTTTAAATAATTGCCTTAAAAGTATTTTATAATATAATTATCTAATGTATCTTCACTACTACCTATAGTTCATAGTAGACTATTTTTATAATTAATTATGTATTTAAGAAAAATGCTATAGTGTTACAATTAATGTGAAACAGAAAATATAAAAATACCTAGAATCACATAATGACTCTAGGCTATATTCAAATTTTTATTTCAGTAATATTGTATGTTTCCTTTGTTAATAATTTCAATTTTCCCAATTCTTATCTTTTTCTACTATTTTTATAAGCCCCTTTTTAGTTGGAATATTTTTGTAATATTTCATATTTATATTCATTTTTATTGCTTTTATTTTGCAAAGCAATTTTTCCATCTTTTCTTAGTATAATCCCTCTTGTTGCTAATCTTATATTACAATTATTCATTTCTTGTGGAGTTATTCCAAATAATTATATTTCTCCATTTCCTAATATATTCTCTCTAAGTGCTTCCTCAATTATTCTAGCTCCATTTCTATATTCGTCTCCTTTTATTCCATCTTCTCCTAAAAATACCTTTCTTCCTATTTTGTTCATATCAATTTGGCTTTTAGCTAAACTATTTATGATGTTTTCATTTAACTCTGAATTTTGTTTTAATAATTTGCTATTTTCTTCATAACGTTCCCTATAAATATCTCTATTTTCTACGGGTATTGCTAAAGTTAATAAAGCTTCCAGTCTCTCACATTCACTTATTTTCTCTTCTTTAATTATATAAAAATTCCTTAGTAAATTTTGTTCTTCTATTGTTCTTTCTTTTTCTGGCTTTTTTTGTATAATAGCAATGTCTTGTGCTATTTTTACAATTCCACCAAATAAATTGATATTTTCAATCCATGTATCTGCATTAAGAGTACCATTAGATAATCTAAATTCTATAGTGTCAGATTTCTTAAAGTTAATTCCATAATATCGTCCATTTTGTGAATTTATCATAATTTTTTTTAAACTTTTCTTATTTTCTATTTCTCCTCTTTCTTTATTTAGTTTTTCTTCTAATATTTTAGAAAATGGTTTTGCAGTTTCATTTACTTTATAACGAGGAAGCTCACCTGCTTTATTACTGATAATATATAATATTTTTTCTGCATTTCCCCATATATCGCCCAAATTATTCCAACTTTCCTCCATTGTTAGATAATTTGCTCCTATATGAATATGACCTCCACAGTTATCTGATACTGTTTGACCGAAGTCCTTGTAATCTATTGCATACTTTTCTGATTATTTCTGAAGCATTCTTCATATCTTTTGTTAATATTGGTGATACTACTTCAGCTCCAAAATAAAGAGTTCCATCATGTTTACATTCCCAACCTTCAGCAATAAGATTTGATAACTTATATTCAATTACATCTGAATTTTCTCCTTCTGACTCTATTTCTATTCCTATTGTCATGTTACTAGGTAATTTAATTACCTTTGCTTTTTTATCTTCAAACAAATTAGTTTTTTCTATAGATTGTAAAAAAGTTTCAGCCCATTCATAATACCCAGATATTTCTATTAATGTAAATGTGTCATATAAATTTAATCCTAATTTTTCTCGTCTATCAATACACTGTTTTATATAGTATATATCATTTGTAGATTGTATTAATTCATATAATTTTTCATTTGGTATTCCTAGTTCTTTTTTTCTTTCTATACAGTTTTTTATGTAGTTAACATCTTTTGTTTCTTTTATTAGTTTTATAACCCAATACGAACTTAATGATAATTTTTCTTTTTCTTCAATACAGTTTTTGGTAAAGTTAATATCTCCTATTGTTTGAATTAAATTTACAACATCATCTGGTTTTAAATTTAATTCTTTAGCTTTGTATACACACTCTTTGCTATATTCAGTATTATTAATAGTTTCTATTAACACAATAGCTCTTGAATTTAATTCTAATTGTTCCCTTTTATCTATATTCTCTATAATGCTTTTTGTATAATTATTATCTCCTATTTCTCTAATTAACTGAATTATTTCATCTAAATGTAATCCGAGTTCTTCTCTTTTTGATACATTCTCTATTATACTTTTTATATATTTAACATCTTTTGTTGCAGTTATTAGCTTAACTAAATAAAATTGTTTTATTTTAAATTCTTCTTTTTTATCAATACATTGTTTAATATAATCTTTATCTTCTGTTGCTATTATTAAAAAAACTATATCACTTGAATCAAGTTCTAATTCTTGCCTCCTTCCAAGACAATTTTTTATATAATTAATATCTCCCGTCGATGCTATCAAATTTGCAATACCATACAAATCTAGTTCACTTCTATATCGGCTATTACTAATAATATTATCAATATACTCTATATCTTTAGTTGCTTTGATTAGTTCATATATTTCCATTACCCCTAGCCCTAATTCTTTTCTTCTTTCAAGATAATTTTTGATTTCATCAACTTTTTCAGAGTGACATTTATCTCTTATCTCCTCATTTCTCATATTTTGTTCCTCTTTTTTATTTCCTTTTCATATGTCTTAATATTTTTTTTAATTTATCAATGAATTGTTTTATTATATCTTTTTTATATTCTATTATTTTCACTTCTTCGTTCTGATTGGCTCTTGGACTGAGTTTTGTAGATTTATTATTTAGAAATAATTCATCTCGGTTATTTTTTATCTTCTGTTCTTCTTTTTTAGCTATATCATTTCTAAACTTTTGCTCTATTGTTAATTTTTGTTCCTTTGTTCCCCAATAATTTAAGAAAATATATCCTAATATCACTTTTGTTTCTTTTAATAGATTTTGTTCTTCAAAATCTATACTAGTATCTAGTTTAAATTCATAGTCTTTGTTCATTTTTCTTTTAAGCATATCTATAAAAGTTTGTGGTATTTTTTCTAAATCTCCTTTATTTATATAATTCAGAATAACATATACTTCTTTATATGCATTTGGATAATTTTCTATCTTTATCATAAGTCAATCTCCTTCGTTTTTTACTCCATTAATTAATAATAAATTTAACATAAATTAAACATATTTTCAATACTTAAATCACATTAATTAGGTAGAAACTGTATATGTGTCAATGATGTGAAACAAACTTTTATAAAAAAATTTGTAGTATTATTGAATTTACTATTGGTGCTTTCGCACCAGCATTTAGAAAAATATAATAAAATAACTTTCCGCTACACTACATTAATGATTTTATTATATTTTTCTAAATTCTACGCTACTTGTGTTTCTAATTCTGCTCTTTTTTCTTTTGGTGTTAGGTATCCTAATACTCCCATTGGTATATTGTTTTATCTTTTTAAGTATGCTTTTCCTTGTTTTATTAAATCTTCTAAACTAAAGAATTTTAAATAACTATAAAATCTTTCATTGTCATTTCTATGGCTTCTTTCTACTTTTCCATTATGCTCTGGTGTTCTTGGTCTTATTTTATAGTGTCTTATTTCTAATT
>CAQPRV010000113.1 GCA_948857205.1 uncultured Clostridia bacterium | reverse complement strand
GCGGGGGTATTGGAGAAAACGAGCAGCCCGAGGGTTATGAGAAATGGATAATAGTGTAGTTTTGCCTTGAACATCCCTCATTTTATATGAAAAGAATTTCTAAATATTTTTCAGTTGCATTCGAATTTTCATAAATATTTTAGATATTTTTTCCCTTATTAAAATAAATACTCACTAAAAAATCAAGATTTGTAGTATTTAGGTATTAGGAAAATAGCCATATACTGAACTGTAACACAAAATAAAGTAAAATTTGAAGTGATTGCTATAAATTTATTGATTTTTTGGACATATTGAAGTATAATTCTAAAAAATATATAAAAAATTAGCAAAAAATAAAAATATTCAAGGAGCAAGTTTGAAAAAAGAATTGGCATTTAGTATTGTTAAATTAAATCCTATTTGCATATCCAAATATCCAATTATTTTTCAACCAGATTTATACCTTGAGGAAGGAATGAGATTAAAAATGAAAGCAATCGAAATAAGAAATAAATACCTAAACTTTTTCAAAAAAAATGGACATGCAATAATACCATCAGCGCCATTAATACCAGAAAATGACCCATCAGTATTATTCAATACAGCAGGAATGCAACCATTAGTACCATATTTACTAGGAGAAAAGCACCCATCTGGAACAAGGTTAACAGACTACCAAAAATGTGTAAGAACAAATGATATAGATGAAGTTGGAGACAATAGGCACCTAACCTATTTTGAAATGTTAGGAAACTGGTCATTAGGAGATTACTTTAAAGAAGAATCAATTCAAATGAGTTATAACTTTTTAACAAAAGAACTAGGAATTCCAGCAGAAAAATTATCAGTAACATGTTTTGCAGGGGACGAAGACTGTCCAAAAGATGAAGTATCAGCAGAATGTTGGAAAAAAGCAGGAATACCAGAAGAAAGAATTTATTTCTATGGAAAAGGAGACAATTGGTGGATAGCAGGAGAAGAAGGACCATGTGGACCAGATACAGAAATGTTTTATGACACAGGAAAACCAGCATGTTCAAATGACTGTCAGCCATCATGTGATTGTGGAAAATATGTAGAAATATGGAACAACGTGTTTATGGAATATTTTAAAGACAAAAATGGATATACAAAGTTAGAGCAAAAAAATGTAGACACAGGTTTAGGATTAGAAAGAATGACAATGTTACTACAAGGAAAAGAAACCCCTTTTGATACAGAATTATTCCAGCCAATAATGAAGAAATTAGAAGAAAGCCAAAAAGTTGATAATATAGAGAGTAGAAGAATAGTTGCAGAACATTTACGTTCTAGTATGATGATAATATCAGATGGAGGAAAGCCAAGCAACATAGATAGAGGATATGTATTAAGACGACTAATAAGAAGAATGATAAGACATTTAAATAAATTACAAATAAATTTAGATGAATTATCAACACTTATAGAAATAAATGTGGAAAACTTAAAAGAAATGTATCCTGAACTAGAAAAAAATAAAAATCTAATAAAAACAGTAATAATAGAAGAAAAAGATAAATTTGTAAAAACCTTAGAACATGGAGAAAAAGAATTTAGTAAAGCCATGAATAAAGCAAAAACAGAAGGAAAAACTAAAATAAGTGGAGAAGTTGTATTTAAATTGTATGATACTTATGGATTTCCACCAGAAGTTACAAGTGAATTAGCAAGAGAAAATGGCTTCGAAGTAAACATAAAGGAGTATGAAGAATTATTTAAAAAACATCAAGAAAAGTCAAGACAAGGATCAGAGGCAAAATTTAAAGGAGGATTAGCAGAACAAAACGAACAAACAATAAGTTATCATACAGCAACACATTTATTAAATGCAGCTCTAAAACAAATATTAGGACCAGATACACATCAAAAAGGATCAAACATAACGACAGAAAGAATGAGATTTGACTTTAACTGTGACCATAAATTAACAGAAGAAGAAAAGCAAAAAATAGAAGAAATAGTAAATAAATGGATAGAAGAAGGGCTAGAAGTAACAGTAGAAACTATGAAAAAAGAAGAAGCAATAAAATCAGGTGCAGAATGCATGTTTATAGAAAAATACCCAGATGAAGTCACAGTATATTCAATAGGAAAAATATCAAAAGAACTATGTGGGGGACCACATGTAAAAAACACATCAGAATTAGGAAAATTTAAAATAAAAAAAGAAGAGGCAAGTTCTTCAGGAGTAAGAAGAATAAAAGCAGTTTTAGTTAAAGGATGATTTTTGAGACAGACTAGCTTTATACGAAAAAGAAAGGAGACTAATCATGGAAGAATGTTTATTTTGTAAAATTATAAAAGGTGAAATACCATCAAAAAAAGTATATGAAGATGAGGAAATATTAGCATTTGAGGATATTAATCCAGCAGCACCAATTCATATTTTAGTAATTCCAAAAAAGCATATTGAATCTTTAGCACATTTAGAAAAAGAAGATGAAAGCGTTATTGGAAAAATCTATAGTGTTATTAACAAAATTGCAGAAGATAAAGGTTTTAAACAAGAAGGATATAGAGTAATAGTAAATTGTGGTAAAAATGGAGGACAAGAAGTCATGCATTTACATTTTCATTTATTAGCAGGACAACGATTTGGAGAAAAAATTGTGTAATTCTATAATATTTTAGAGGAGGAAAAAATATGTTTATTCCTGTATTAATAATTGGATCTGGTATAGCTGGAATGTCAGTAGCCTTAAATTTATCAAAAAAGAATATAGATTATTTAGTAATTACTAAAGCCAGTAATTATTTAAAATCAAATTCTATACTTGCACCAGCGAACATGAGATACTTTGATGATTATGAAAAAGGTATAAACATATATATGGAACAATGTGAAGGAAACTATGAAACCATAAATAGCATATATTCCAATCAAAAATATTTATTAGAAACTTTAAATGAATTAAAAATAAAATTTAAGAAAACTCCAATTGGTGTAATGCCTATAAATAATGAAAATGAAACTGCAGGAGCATTTTTAATAAAGAAATTGAAAAATAACGTGAAAAATATATTAACAGAAACATATTTAGTAGATATTAAAATTCATGAAAACTATGTAGAGTGTTTAACTTTTAATAAAAATAAAGGATTTATTAATATAAATTGTGGTGTATTAGTAGTTTCATCAGGTGGTTTTGCTAACTTATTTAAATTTAATGATAATAGTTGTACAGCAACTGGTGAAGTTACATATTTATTACATAAATACACCAACAAGTTAAAAGGAATATCAACTATAATGTTCCATCCTTTTGGTGTTCAAGAAGGAAAGAGAATGCTTACAGGAGATATAGTATCACAATTAGAAAATATTTATGAAAAAGATATAAATGGAAATTTTGTACCACTTAAAATAAAAGAAGAAACCTTATTAGCAATAAAAAATAATTCTTATCATAATAACAAAATATTTACAGATATTTTAAGAACAATTGCAGACAAAGAAGTATATTTAAAATTTGAAGAAGGTCTTAATATAAAGCAGAAATTACTTGATTTAGGATATTCATCAAAAATAGTAGTAAAGGATAATATGGTTAAAATTAATCCTACAGCACATTATACATCTGGTGGCTTACTTACTAATAAGAGTTTTCATGTAACTGATAGAATATTTGCAAATGGAGAAGTTATTTTTGATGGAAGCAAAGGAATAGGTAGATTACCAGGACATCCATTTTCATCTGCTATAATAAGTTCAAAAATCATAGCAGATACAATAGAAAAAATGCAAATAGAAGAATTTGAAAAGGAAAGTAAATTTGATATTATAGATAAAATAAAATCTTTTGATGAGGATGTATCTAATAAATATGAAAAAATATTAAGATTTTATGCAAAGGAAACTGCTAGTTTATTAATTTTAGAAAATATAGACAAGAAAAAATATCTAAAAATTAAAGAAAAATTACAAAATACTTTAAAAGAAATAGAAATAAATATAAAATCAATAAAAAATTTAAATATATATTATTCAATGAATTTGATATATAAAATAATAGAAGAAAAATTGGAGGAAATTAGATAATGGAATTAGATTTAATAAGAAAAGAATTAAACATATATGATAATATAATTAAAAACATGATAACTTTAAGAATGGCTTTAATACCAATAGTTGCTAAGATAAAAAAAGAAAATAATCTTCCATTATTTCAAGAAAAAAGAGAAGAAGAAATATACAGAAATATTGAAGCTTTTTCAAAAGAAAATGGAGTTAAGCCAGAACTAATAAAAAATATTTATAAATTAATAATTTCTAATGCCTTAGAAATAGAAGAAAAATTTGTAAATAATCCAGAAAGTTCAATTATCAATAAAGCTACAGAAGATTATAAATATATTAAAGAGAGTTTTGAAAAATTAGATACTATTTTAACAAAAGATATTCCAGATATTTTAAAGGATATAAAAAGTAAAAATATAGGCGACTTATCCTTAACTGAAAAAACAACTATGTATTATGATAATAAAAATAATTAGTTTAAAGGGATTGAAAAGTCATATTTTTGCAAAGATGGCAGAATTAAAATTTTGTAGCAGTTTGTACTACATACAAAATTTTAATTCTTTTTATGTAGAAGATAATTATGTCCGAAGCTAGAATTTGTAGTAAGTACCCTTGCATACAAAGTCTTGCTTAGGTTTTTTACAGTTTATTTTAGACTTGTTAATAATGTATGTTAAGTATTAACTGACTAAAATTTAGTAATTGATAATTCGATATTTGTAAAATTATTAATTAAGAATTAATAATTTGTACATCATATTTATTTTGTATTAAGATATTATAAGCCTTATCTAATACCTCATAATTATTAACAATAATTTTTAAAGCTCCATAATTATTTTCTCTATTATTAATTACTTCAATATTTTTTATACCAATATTATATTTACTTAATAAAGTAGTAACTTTAGCGATAGCACCATTTTCATCCTTAATATTTATATTTAGCACAGGAAAAGAAAGACCATTAACTTTATTATTTATAAAACTATCTCTATATATTTTAGAAGCTTCAAAAAAATCAAAAACCTTCTTATTATCATCAATTTTAATAATAAAATCATTAACCATATCAACAAAGATCTTTAAAACTTTAAGAATGTAATCCTTATTTTCTTTACAAATATTGCTCCAAACAGTAGGATCAGAAGATGCTATACGTGTAATATCTTTGAATCCACCAGCAGCAAGCATTTTCATAGTTTGATTTTTATCATCTAAATTTTTAAGTAAATTTACTAAAGTTGCAGCGATTACATGTGGTACATGACTTATAATAGATACAATATAATCGTGTTCTTCAGCTTCAATAATAATTGGTATAGCTTTTAATTCTAAGATAATTTCTTTTAGTTTATCTATAGAAACATCACTATTTTGGGGAGATTTTGTTATTATATAATACGAATTTTCAAATAAAAATTCTTTTGAAGTACTATATCCACTTCTTTCAGATCCAACCATAGGATGTCCACCAACAAATTCTATTCCTAAAGTTTCTACTCCTTTAATTATAGTTTTCTTTGTACTACCAATATCTGTAAGTATACAATCTTTTTTAACTATATCTTTTAATAATTTAGCATAATGCACAATATAACTTACAGGAGTACAAAGAAATATTATATCACAATTAGAAAATTTATCATCTACACTTAAAGTATAATCGGTTATAAATCCATCTCTTAAAGCTTTTTCTAAACTATTTTTATCTGTATCAAAAGCAATTATACTACTAACTTTTTTAGATTTACTTAAACTTTTTATTAAGGATCCACCTATAAATCCAATTCCTATAATTCCTATACTTAAATCCATATTAATTTCACTTCCCTTTTAATTGTAAACTATTAGCAAGCTTTTTAAAGGCTTGTAACGAATTTTTAATTGTTTCTGTTGATACACAATAAGAAATTCTAACAAATCCAGAGCATCCAAAGGAACTACCAGGTACTAACAATATATTAAATTGCTTTGCTTTTTCACAAAATACTATATCATCATCAATTGGTGATTTCATAAATAAATAAAATGCACCTTGTGGTTTAATACATCCGAAACCAAAATCTGTTAAAGAATTATATAATAAATTTCTGTTAGTATCATATGTAGTTAAATCAACTTTTTCTGCAATACATTTCTGTATAACTTTTTGCATAAGTGAAGGGGCATTTACAAAACCTAGGGTTCTATTGGCTATAGTTAATGCATTAGTTATATTTGAACTATCTTCCATTTGAGAAGGTACTACTACATATCCAATTCTTTCACCAGGTAAAGACAAAGATTTACTATAAGAGTAAACAACAAAAGTATTATCATAATATTTAGTTACATAGGGAACTTCCTTTCCATCATATGCAAGTTCTCTATATGGTTCATCTGAAATTAAAAATATTTCATGTCCATATTCATTTTGCTTTTTATCTAATATATTTGCAATTTTTTGAATAGTCTCTTTAGAATAAATTACACCTGTTGGATTATTTGGGGTATTTATTAATAAAGCTTTTGTATTTTTAGAAATTCTTTTTTCTAATTCTTCTAAGTTGGGGTTGAAGTTTTCAGTATTAGGAGAAATTGAAATTACTTTCCCATCATAATTCTCAATATAATTATTGTATTCCATAAAATATGGGGCAAAGACAATAACTTCATCCTTAGGATTTAGTATGCTTTTTAAAATTATATTAATTCCAGCTGCTGCACCACAAACCATAATAATATTATTTTTTGTAAAGTCTGTATTAAATTTTTTATTAATATGTTTAGAAATGGTTTCTCTTACATCTTCAAAGCCAGCATTATTCATATACCCATGGACTTGAAGAGAGTTTTCTTTTTCTACAATTTCTATTATAGATTGATTTATTTTTTGAGGTGCTTCAATACTTGGATTTCCTAGACTAAAGTCATAAACTTTTTCTTTTCCATATATTTTTTCTAATTTTTTACCTTCTTCAAACATTTGTCTTATAACAGAATTGTTTTCTACTAATTTTTTCATTTTATTAGATATCATTTTAAACCTCACTTATGATTAATTTTGCTTTTTATAAATTCCTAAGATTCGATAAAATCCTTTAATATTCTTTAATGCATCAATTGTAGCCTGATAATTTCCTTCTTGAATTTCTATATCAATTAAAAAATAGTATTCTCCTAATTTATTTTTTGTTGGTCTGGATTCTATTTTTGTTAGATTTATATTTTTATTATGAAATAATTCTAAGGCATTATAAAGTGCACCTGGTTGATTTTTTGTAGTAAATATCATTGTTATTTTATTGGCATCTTTTATTTGTATTACTTTTTTACTTAATACCCAAAATTTAGTTTCATTAGAGTCATTATCTTGAAGGTCTTCTTGAAGTAGTTTGAGATTGTATTCTTTTATACATTCTTTATTTCCTATACATGCAGTGTAATCTCTTTTACTTACTTCACTTGCTGCTAAAGCTGTACTTAAGCTTTCTATTATTTCAGCATTTGGTAAATTATTGTATATATAATTTCTACATTGTGATATTGCTTGTGGATGTGAGTATATCTCTTTTATTTGATCAAGTTTATAAGCTTCTTTTGCCATTAGGTTTTGTCTTATTTTTACATTTCTTTCATCTTTAATGATAATATCTTTATTTTGAATTATTGTGTCTAAAGTTTCTGTTACACATCCTTGAAGTGAGTTTTCAATTGGCACAATTGCTTCTTCGATATTGTTTTTATTTAATTCTAGTATGGTTTCTTTTATTGTTTTAAAAGGTATTTTTTCTTCATTTGGATATACTTTTTTACATATTTCATAGGAGAAGGTTCCTTTTGGACCTAAATATCCAACTTTCATTTATAATTTCCTCCTTTTTTATAAAAAATTATATAGGCATTTTATATTTTATATTGTTTAAAGTCAAGATTTGTAAGACAATCGCTTAAAATTTTAATTATTTATTTGTATATATTCGAGAAATCTACTCGCTCCCAAAGGATTATAATTATTTATTGTTTTCGTTGCCCCATTCTCAAAATTCTATAGAAAAGAAAGCCTGTATTTTTTACTTGAGAACCGCTTAATGAAAAGCTGCT
>CAQPRV010000112.1 GCA_948857205.1 uncultured Clostridia bacterium | reverse complement strand
CATGCCGCCGTCTTTCTCTTTGTCATGGTAATACTTTGGTTTTTCTGCTTTTACATCATCTTTATTTGTTTGGAAGTACCATCCACCATAAACACCCAAAACTATAAGTGCAATAGGCACTATCCATTCATATATTCCAGTAGCAATAATAATAATTGCTACTATCAAACCTATAATAGGATATTTATTATCAACTATGAATTGTAAAAATTTCTCCATATTCGCCATCCTTTCTGAGCAGCTATACACTACGCTGTCTGAGTTTTCTTCTCTTGCTCAATTCCTTTTATTTTTATATTAATTTCCTTAACATCTAAATCTGTCGCCTTCTTAATAATCATTTTAATATTTTCCTGTAACTTAGCAGAAGTCTCCTTCATAACAATGCTATCCTTAACAGAAACAACAATATTAATAATTATATCCTTATTTGTAGTAAACTCTATCTTAACAGCTTTTTCTTCATCTTCTTTTGTAATTTCTTGTGAACCTTGACTTTCTTTAATATCTTGTATTAACCCTTCATAAGATTCATATTTTTTTGGTTCTTTAAAAACTTTTTCATACACTATCGTTCCTGCAAACACAACACTTGCTGTTAATCCAGTTGTAAGTAGAAAGGTTGCTACCATTTTTCCTATTTTATTTTTTACCATTTTTGTGTCCTCCTTTTCAAAGTGGGATATAGCTATTTTTCTTTTTACTCTTTTTAGTACATTTTTGTTTAACTCTTCATTATTCATACCTATATCCCTCCTTTTCTAAACTTTGTTTTATTTTCTTTCTAATTCTATATAGCCTTGTTTTTACCTTAAATTCTGTAATGTTTAATTGTTTTGCAATTTCTTTTCCTTTTTTTCCTGCATAATAAAATAATTCAAAAATATCATTATCTTCTTTACTCATACTTTCTAAAGCTTTTTCCATTGCTTTTATTTTATTTCTGTTTTCATAAATACTTATCATTCCTTTCTTCGCCTTCGCTAACGCTACGTCTACGAAAGGCACAAAATTTAATTAAAAATCCCTATAGGTTTACAATAGATATGACACACCAAATATAAAAAATAAAAAAATTGAAGGAAATACCAAAATATGATAAAGTAGTTTTAGCACAAAATACTTAAAATATTGGAGGTATTTCCTATGAGTAATAGTATAACACAAGATATACAATATAAGCAAACAGTAGTTGAATATTCGTATAGACATGGAGTAACAAAAGCAGCAATAAAATTTAAAATGCATAGAAAAACCATATATAGATGGAGAGAAAGATATGATGGAACAGCAAAATCATTAAAAGATAAATCAAGAAGACCACATAGTCATCCAAAACAACATACAGAAAAAGAGATAAAAATGATAAAAGATTACAAAGTAAAAAACAAAGAAATAGGATTAGTAGTGCTATGGATAAAACTAAAAAGAAAAGGCTATACAAGAAGTATAACTAGTTTATACAGAGTAATGCAACGAATAGGAATATATGAAAAAACACCAAGTAAGAAAAAGCAATATGAGCCAAAGCCATATCAACAAATGACATATCCAGGAGAAAGGGTCCAAGTAGATGTAAAATATGTACCATTAAACTGTTTAACAAAAGAAATAAAAGAGCAAGATGGAAGATATTACCAATATACAGCAATAGATGAATATACAAGGAAGAGAGTATTATGGGCAAGTAAAGAACATAGTACATATGCATCAGAGGAATTTTTAAAAATAATAATAAAAAGATTTCCATTCAAAATAGAATGTGTACAAACTGATAATGGAACAGAATTTACAAATAGATTAAACCCACAAGGAACAACAAAGAAGACAAAATTTGAAAAAGCATTAGAAGAATTAAAAATAAGGCATAAGCTAATAAAACCCAAAACACCAAGGCACAATGGAAAAGTAGAAAGAAGTCACAGAAAAGATCAAGAAAGATTTTATTATAAAAAAGAATTTAAAAGTTTTGAAGAATTTGAGAAGAAATTGAGGTATTGGGAAAAAGAATATAATAATTTTCCAATGAAACCATTAGGATGGAAAAGTCCAAATGAGCAGCTAAAGGAATATAGACTTAAGAAAAGTGCATAAAATGGTACATTTTATCAGTTTTCTTAAGTGCCACAACGAAGTTGTGAAGAGCAGACTACAGATATTAGGTATTTCAAATATAGACAATTCTAAGAGAGTGTGACATATGTTTGACAAACCTACATATTTGTAAAAGTTTTTTTGAAAAATGTAGTGTTACAATTGATGTGAAACAAAAGTGATAAAAATTGAATAAGTGATTTAAAT
>CAQPRV010000111.1 GCA_948857205.1 uncultured Clostridia bacterium | reverse complement strand
TACGATGTTACACAAAAGGCGTCTGCGATAGAAACATTTACAAGAGATAGTTTGAAAGATTAAAAAGTGATATTAAAGCTAAAAAGATAAATACTATTGTTGCTTTAAAACTAGATAGAATAACTAGAAGTATATGTGACTGGGAAAAACTAATAACTTTTTTAGATGAAAATAATGCTTATCTTGACTGTGCAAATGATGAAATAAATACTACAACTGCAAATGGAAAAATGATTTCAAGGCTTTTAATGAGTGTAAGTCAAAATGAAATAGAGAGAAC
The DNA here is from genome assembly GCA_948857205.1 of uncultured Clostridia bacterium. Lineage (GTDB taxonomy): Bacteria > Bacillota > Clostridia > TANB77 > CAG-508 > CAG-269. The sequence goes on along the minus strand of CAQPRV010000111.1, from coordinate 18,786 downwards.
AAGCGAAAGAACAAAAGTAGGACTAGCAGGAGCAATAAAATCAGGGCATATTCCTCATGTTGCCCCATTAGGCTATAAGCACGAAGATAAAAAATTAGTAATAGATTATTCTACTAAAGATATTGTAGTTAGAATATTTGACTTGTACTATAATGGCTATTCTTATCAAAAAATAAGCAACTTATTCAACGAAGAAAAAGTATTAGGAAAAGATAATTGGAGAGATTCTACAATACAGACTATTCTTGAAAATGAAATATATAAGGGAGATTTTGTTCATGGAAAAAGGACAAAGCACCCAACTTATTATGAAGATGTTGTAGAGCCTATAATTTCAAAAGAAATGTGGTCAGACTGTCAAGTACAGAAAAAGAAAAACTCTAGGAGTTATCAGAGAACATTGACATATTTATATTTACAGAAGTTGAAGTGTCCTAAATGCAATAGAATTTTAGGAGGAAAAGCAACTACAAAGAAAAATGGTAATAGCTATTTCTACTATTATTGTAATGATTGTAAAATTGAATTTAAAGAAAAAGTTATAAATGATTATTTCAATCAATTCATTAGCGAATTAGTAGAATATAACTCTGTTGTAAATCAATTCTTCTTGCCTATGATAAAGCAAAAATTTGACGAGCCTAAAGAACAATTAGAAAAAGAAATAAAAGAGCAAAATAATAAACTTGAAAGAATTAAAAAAGCCTATATTAACGGAGTATTTGAACTAAAAGAATATAACGAAGAAAAGAAAATTGTTGAAACAGCAATAAGTGAATTACAGAACAAACTAGAAACTACTGATTGTACCGAAGAACTAAAATTTACACCAAAAGACATTTTATTAAAGAGAGATATTGACTTTATTAACAAGGTCAAGTTAGAAAAAGAGTATCAAGCGAGAACTAAAACTTGGAAAGATTATACCAGACAAGAACAAGCAGAACTTATAATGAAATATGTTAATGATATAGAACTTGCTTTAGTTGGTAGCGAAGTAATTGTAAATCAAATTAACTTTAGAGACTCAATTTGTAAACCTTGTCAGGAATTATATGATAATGGTTATATTGATACTACAAAACCTATGATATTAGGTAATGTACTTGGTAGTGTTAGATTTAGTAATTACTTGCCAGAGGAAGAAGTCGGCGAAATTATTATGAGATTAAGACAATATTATGATGTTCATTATACTGAAGCAATCTACTATGTAGATAAGCAGATGTTTTATTTTAACTATGCTGAAGATAACTCTGCTATTGTTAGAGTATTTCCTTTAGAAGATTACTATAAACTAGATCCAGATAACAAAATGGAAACATATAGATTTGGAATACTCTATATCAATGAAGAAGATAAATTCCAAATGCAAGAAATAGATACTGCATTTTACTATATACCATAAAAAAATATGATAATAAAACAGAACTAATTTCTGTAATTTTTGGAACAGATAATTTAATAAATGATGTTCAAAATTTATATTTACAAGAGTTTGAAAATGCAAGAATTGAATACAACAATAAACAAACAAGAGAAGATAGAAAAATACAAAATTACTTTGAGCATATATCAAAAAATTCTAATAGAGATTTATGTTGTGAACTAATAATTGAGCTTGGAGATATGAACTTTTGGCAAGATAAAACACAAGAATATTGTTATAAAATGGTACAAGTTTATAAAGAACAATTACAAGATTTTGTGACAATAGTACCACAATTTAAAGTCGCCAATGCAGTAATTCACTTTGATGAAACAAGTCCACATCTTCATATAGTTGGTATTCCAATAAAAGAACGGATACAAAAATGGAATGAAAAAACAAGTAGCAAAATCTCAAATATTTACAAAAGAATCTCTAACAAGGATACAAGACAAAATGAGAAATTGCTATATAAAGTCATTTAACAAAGTATATGAACAAGATTATCAGCTAAAAACAAAAGAAAAAGGAAGAAATCAAGATATTCCAGTTAGTCAAATGCAAAACTATAATAAAGTAAAAAAGCAATATGAAAAGAATAAAAAATTATTAGAACAAGCAAATAAAAAGATAGATTTAGTAAATGAAAATGGCAATAATATCAAAGAAATAGTATCTAATTTAAAGCCTAATCTAGTAAATAAAAAGAATTATACCATTTCACAAGAACAAGTAACAACTATAAAAGATTATATTTCAAATGTAGAAGATACTACGAAATCAATGAAAAAAGTAAATAATTTAGATGTCATTATAAAGGAATACGAAAAAGATTTAAAAGAACACAATAATGAAGTTAGAGAATTAAACTCTACCATTAGACAGAAAGATGAAAAAATAAGAGATTTAACACAAAATTTAGATATAGCAAAAAATACTATTTCAAAACAACAAAAAGAAATAAATGTATTAAAGCCATTCAAATACTTATGGAACAAACTAATGAAATTTATAAAAAATAAAGTAAGACATTCTAAAAGTGAAACCTATAAAAAAGTCTATGAAGAACTTAAAATAGATAATATTTTAAGACAAGAAGATATTGATTTTATAGACAATAAAAACATTAAAAAAAGAAATTATGAATTATAAAACGGAGGTAAAAAATTATGATATTAAAATGTAATAATGAAAAAGTAGTAAATTTAGTAAGATATTTTGAAACATTAGATTTTGCAGATAAATTAAGATTAAGCATAGATATGCTTGAAAGTTATCATATAAAAGTGGAAAATGATAAAGTTTTAGAGATTTTAAAGAAAGTGTTATGTGTAGTTGATGAACAATATAACAAAACAAAATTCTTGAATTTGCTTAACTATAAGCATTTACTTATGACTTCGGCACAAGTAATGGAACTAACTGAAAAAGAACAAAATATTTTTGTATTTGAAGTATTATACAATACTTATGATATTTGGAAGAACAGAATTTTGTAAAATTTTACTATGTTCGCTTGTTTTTTAGTAAAATATGTTATATAGTATTTAACATAGGAAATGAATATAAAGCAGATGTGTGTTGCCACTAAACTTCATAGTTTCTAACTATGAGAAAGTGAGGTGGTGTTTATGGTAGAATTTTTACTATTCCTAATTATAGGATTTATGATATCAATAACTATAAACGTAGCCTTATTGACAGTTATATACATACTTTGGACAAATAAGGAATAAATAAAGACCTACATTATGCTTTGGACGGCAATGTAGTGTCTTAACATTAATATATGTGACAACACATTTCTGTGTTTCATTTCCTATATTTATTATACACACATAATTTAGATTTGTCAATTTTAATTGGAAAAAATTTTTTAAAGCAAAATATTATAAAATCCTTTAAATTAAAGAAAGTTTATGCTATTATTATGTAGAAAAAAGACAAATTGGAGAGAAAAATGGAACAAGAAAAGATGACAAAATTTAATAAGATATTTCCTTGGTATGCTGGCCTATCAGGTGATTTACTATTTTGGGTAGCAATAGATACATTATTTTTAACAGTTGTAAAAAACTTTAATGCATCACAGATAGTTTCTTTAACTACAGTATCATTAATAACTTGCATAGCATTACAAGTACCACTATTAAAAATTATTAAGAAAATAGGAAATACAAATTCAGTAAGATTAGGCTCAATGTTATTGTTAGTATCTAGTCTATTGTTAACATTTGGGCAAAATTATATAGTTGTAGCTTTAGGAAAGGTTATTTATGAAATTGCATTTACATTTCAAAATATGGCAAATGCAGTATTGAAAAATAATCTTGAATTGCAAAATAGGAATAATGAATATATAAAAGTTAAAACAAAATCTAATACCATATATGCAACAGTAACAATGATTATCTCATTCATTGCAAGTTTAATGTTTAACTTTAATAATTATTTACCAATGTTTGGGTGCATTACTTTTTGTTTAATATGTTTTGTATTATCATTTTACATAGTTGATTATTCTAAATACAATAAAATTAAAGAAGAAACTAAAATAAAATCTAAAACTAAAATAAATTATACTAAGCTAATTATAGTATTGATTGTTTCTTATGGTCTATTCTATCCTATTGTAAACTCTGGACAATCAAATGGGAAATTATTTATACAACAAGAATTACTTTTAAACTTTGATGTGGAGAAAACAGCTTTAATAATAGGTGTTATATTATGTATTTCTCGTATTGTAAGAGTTGTTTCTAATATAGCATTTAATAAGATACATAGCAAATATAAAGAAATGGTAAATCAATGTATTACATATGATACAGAAGAAAGTTGGACTTATGGTTTATCCAAAGACTATTTATTAGAACATGCACAAGATTGGTATAATTGTAATGAAATGTTGAAAATAGAATGTCCTAAATGTGGAATAAAATATATTGATACTTCAAAAGACAGAGAAAAAGTATTGAGTGAAATTTTAGAAAGTATATAAAGAAGAGAGAAAATATGATAGATTTAAATGAATTAAGTCCCACTGATTTTGAAGAACTATGTTATGATTTATTATTAAAATTAGGTTTTAAAAATATAAATTGGAGAAAAGGAACAGGAAAAACTAGTAGTCCATCTGATAGTGGAAGAGATATTGAAGCAAGTTTAATAATTACAGATATTGATAAAAAAATATATGAAGAAAAATGGTATATTGAATGCAAACATTATGAAAAGGGTGTTCCAGCTGATAAAATAAGTAATGCTATCACTTAGGCTTCAGCAGAAAAAGTGGATAAACTTTTAATTATTTCATCTAATTTTTTATCTAATTCTTGTAAACAATATCTTGAAAAAATTAAAGACACATCTACTTTTAAGATTAAAACTTGGGAGAATAAAGATTTAGAAGAATTGCTAAATAATCATGTTGATTTATTACATAAGTATAAAATAAAAAGTAACACTAATATAGTAGAATTGATGAATCCATACCATATAAGTTATATAAAATCTTTACAATATAATACATTAAAATATTTTTATAATATTTTAGAAAGAATAGATGAGAAAAAAAGAGAAGAATTATTGGCTGATACATATTATCTTTTTGCACATATAAAATTCAAAAAGCCAATTGATATGAATGCTAAAATATCTGAAACTATGACAAATTTATATACTTATGAGAATTTTAAGAAGATATGTGAATCAAACTTAGAAACTACAACAGAAATGTTTGTAGTTAATGGAATCGTAAACATGATTTTACAGATGTTATTTCATTATGGAAATATTAATAATATAGACTATTTTATAGAACAACGAAAAAAACGATTAAATCGAATGTAAAAGGTCAATTTTTTTAGTGTCTATTTGTAAGAGACATAGCTATTGACAAATATAAAAATATAAGATAATATAATAAAGATTTATTAATCAAAAAGAGAAAGAATTGATTAATAAAGACATAAAACAAGAATAATATAGACTTTAAATAAAAAAATAAGGAGGAAAACAAGTGGAATTAAAAGGAAGTAAAACAGAAAAAAATTTAATGGAAGCTTTTGCAGGAGAATCACAAGCAAGAAATAAATATACCTACTTTGCAAGTAAAGCAAAAAAAGAAGGATACGAACAAATAGCAGCAATATTTTTAGAAACAGCTGAAAACGAAAAGGAACATGCAAAACTATGGTTTAAATTATTACAAGGTGGAGATATAAAAACAACATCAGAAAACTTAAAAGCAGCAGCAGAAGGAGAAAACTATGAATGGACTGACATGTATGACAGAATGGCAAAAGAAGCAAAAGAAGAAGGTTTTGACCAAATTGCATATCTATTCCAAGCAGTTGGAGAAATAGAAAAAGAGCATGAAGCAAGATACAAAAAACTATTAGAGAACGTAGAAGATGGATTAGTATTTAGCCGTGATGGAGATAAAATATGGAAATGTAGAAACTGTGGACACATAGTAATAGGAAAACAATCACCAGAAATTTGCCCAGTATGTGCACATCCAAAAGCATACTTCGAAATAAAAGCAGAAAATTATTAATAAATAAAAAGGCTTTATTCAAAATAAAAAGAATAAAGTCTTTTTTTATTTTAAGAAATATTAATATAATTTAAAAAGATGAAATAACAATAGTATTTGTTCTATACAAAATTAACAAGAAGGATTTTTAAAGTATTATTATTTAATTCTTGTAAAGCAATCGCTTAAAATTTTAAACGATTATCTTATAATACTTGAAAAAAATATATAAAAATCATATAATAGAAAACATAAGAAATAAATAAAGGAGCACACATGCCAAAATTTTTTATAGAAAATAAGAATATTACAAACAATATAATAACAATACAGGGAAAAGATGTAAATCACATAAAAAATGTACTAAGAAAAAAAAGTGGAGACCAACTTGAAATATGTAATAAAACCACACAACAAGACTACATATGTGAGATAGATAAACTAGAAGAAGAAAAAATAACCTGTAAAATACTAAAAAAGACAGAAAACAATGCAGAATCAAAAATAAAAGTAAAAATATATCAAGGACTACCCAAATCAGATAAAATGGAATTAGTAATTCAAAAATCAGTAGAATTAGGAGTATATGAAATAGCACCAGTAGAAATGAAAAGATGTGTTGTAAAACTAAATGAAAAAGACAAAAACAAAAAGCTTGAAAGGTGGCAAAAAATATCAGAAGTAGCAAGCAAACAAAGTGGAAGAAGTATAATTCCAAAAATCAATCCTGTAATAAAAATAAGCGAAATTTGCGAAAAATGTTCACAATATGATAAATTCATAGTAGCCTATGAAAATGAAGAAGAGACAACTTTAAAACAAGAATTGAAAGATATAAAAAATGAGCAAGATAAAGAAATTAAAATAGGTGTATTAATAGGACCAGAAGGTGGAATTGACAGTACAGAAATAGAGTATTTACAAAAAAATGGAGCAAAAATTATAACTTTAGGAAAGAGAATATTAAGAACAGAAACAGTTGCTTTAAATATATTAAGCATTATAATGTATGAATTAGATAGCTAAAATACTTTATGCACAAATTCATTTTATAAATTTGGCACACAAATCTTCTCGAAAGCAAAAAAATGGGCGTAGCATGGAAACTAATTTAAAAGGTCAAAAAAATTTAATCATGTTACTGTTTTCTATAAGGTATTAATACAAGAAAGGAATAAAAAAATATGAATAAACAAGAAGAAGTAAAAAAAGATGATTTAAAAGATATACATGAAAAAAGAAAAAATATACCAGAGGATGTATATCAAAAAATAGCAAAAAAAGTATTCAAAAATATAATAAAAGCAATTGCCTTAATACTATATTTTATGATTTTAAATATAGCTTTTACAAAAATGCAGCAAGAAAGATTAGGAGAAGACTTAAAAGTATTTGCAGGAATGTTTTTAATTGCTGGGCTAGTTGCACTAGAAGTTGCTTATAAAAAAGATAATGGTAAAATAGCTATAAGTGGAATAGAGCTATTAATTTTAGCAATGCATTCTTTATCAATAATGCACATAATAAAATTATTCAAATATGACTTCAGATTATATTCAGTAACTTCATCTTATATTTTTGCGATATACTATGTTTTAAAAGCAACAATTATATATGCAAAAGAGAGAAATGAATATCTAAAAAGTTTAAGTGATATTTCAGATATAGTAAAAAAAGATGAACCAGTAAAAAAAGAAGCCAAAAAAAGAAATAAAGAAGAGGTAAAACATAAATGATTAAAAGTATGACAGGATATGGTAAAGGAAATTTATCACAAAATTTAAGAAATTATCAAATAGAAATAAAAAGTGTAAATCATAGATATTTAGATATATCAATAAGAATGCCTAGAGCAATAAGCTATTTAGAAGAAAAAGTAAAACAAGAAATATCTTCAAAAATAAACAGAGGGAAAATAGAAGTATTTATAAATTTTGAAAATAATTCTTCAGAAGGAAAAGAAATAAAAATAAATACAGAAATAGCTGAAATGTACATAAATCAATTAAAAGCCTTAGCACAACAACAAAATATTTGCTCAAATATAGAAGTAACAGAAATATCAAAACTTCCAGATGTATTAAGTATACAAAATATTCAAGAAGATGAACAAATACAAAAAGAAGTACTTGAAGTTACAAAAATAGCAACAGAAAAACTAATAGAAATGAGAAAAATTGAAGGAACTAAAATGGCTAAGGACTTATTAAAAAGAATAGAAAACATAAAAGAAAAAATAGTAAAAATATCAGTCTTATCTACTAGACTTATTGAAGAATATGTAGTAAAATTAGAAAGTAGAATAAAAGAAATTTTAGTAAACCAAGAAATTGACCAAGCAAGATTAGCACAAGAAGTTGTTATTTATGCTGATAAATGTTCTATAGAAGAAGAAATAACAAGATTGCATAGTCATATAGCACAATTTGAAAAATTACTAAATTCTAATGATGCAATAGGAAAAAAATTGGACTTTATTATTCAAGAGATGAATAGAGAAACAAACACAATAGGATCAAAAGCAAATAATCTAGAAATTACAAATGCAGTAATAGATATAAAAACTGAATTAGAAAACATAAGAGAACAAGTTCAAAATATAGAATAGAAAGGGATGTATATTATATGCAATTAGTAAATATAGGATTTGGAAATATTGTATCAGCAGAAAGAATAGTAGCAATAGTAAGCCCAGAGTCAGCTCCAATTAAAAGATTAGTACAAGAAGCGAAAGACAATAAAACAGCTGTAGATGCTACTTGTGGTAGAAGAACAAGAGCAGTATTAGTTATGGATTCGGGACATATGATATTATCAGCAGTTCAACCAGAAACTGTTGGAGGAAGGGTGGATAAAACTATCTCAGAAGATAAAGAATAAAATTTAAAAGAATTTTTAAGGAGTGATTTAAAATGATGGTAAAACCAAGTGTTAATGAATTATTAACAAAAGCTAAAAACAGATATGAATTAGTTATTGCAACTGCAAGACGTGCAAGACAAATTGCAAATGGAGATGAACCTAAAACCTATGTAAAAGAAGAGTCACCAGTTACTTTAGCTGCAAATGAAATTGCAGAAGGGAAGGTTACAATAATAATAGAATAAGGAGAAAAGGTTAAAAAATGAAAAAACATATCATAGCATTATCAGGTGATCTAGCAAGTGGAAAAGGTACAGTATCTAAAATATTAATGCAAGAATTAAACTTTGGAATTTATAGAAATGGAGAATATGCAAGAAAATTAGCAAAAGAAATGGGGATAAGCATTACAAGTTTTAATACCTATGTAGCTAAACATCCAGAAATAGATGTACAAATTGAAAAAAGTGCAGCAGAATATGCAAAAGACCATGACAATTTTATTATTGATGCACGTTTAGGATGGTATGCAGTACCAGAATCTTTTAAAGTATATTTAAAAGTTGATATAGATGTTGCAGCAGAAAGAGCTTTTCTAGATCCAAATAGAAAAGAAACAGAAGCCTTTAATACAATAGAAGAACAAAAACAAGATATTATAAAAAGATTTAACCTAGAAAATGAAAGATATTGGAATTTATATAAAATAAGAAAAGAAGATATGTCAAATTATGATTTAGTTATAGATACTACTAAATTAAAACCAGAAGAAGTAGCAAATAAAATAAAAAGCGAGTATAAAAAATGGTTAGAAAAATAAATATTATGAGATAAAAGAACAAGTATTATGAAAAGCTATTAATTTTAAGTTAATAGCTTTACATATTATGTCTTTTTTATACAATCGCTAGCCTTTTGAGATTTTCTCCTTACAGTCGAAAACTCAAATTGGGCGATAACAAATTAAAGAAAATCAAAGATTTTCTTTAATTTGTTCTTAATAAAAGCAATTTCTAAAAAAATAATAGGAGAAAAGATGGTAGCAGAAATTATAATAAACAGAACAGCAAAAAAATTGAATAGAACCTTTGATTACTATATACCAAAAGAATTAGAAGAAATAATAATAATAGGAAGTAAAGTACTAGTACCCTTTGGAAAAGGAAAAAAGCTAGAAGAAGGTTTTGTAATAGGAATAAAAGAAAAATCAGAATATGCAGTAAAAGAAATAAGCAAATTAGAAAGCAATATCAAAGAAGAACAAATAACCTTAGCAAAATGGATGGCAAAAAAATACTATTGTAATGTATCAGACTGCATAAAATTAATGCTCACACCTGGAACAAAAAGCAAAGAAAAAGATATACAAAACAAAAAAATTAATGAAATATATTTAAAAAAAGACATAGAAGAAATAGAATTTGAAATAGAAACAGGAAACATAAAATCTGAAAAGCAAATAAAAATATTAAACTTTATAAAAAATAATGAAGGAGCTACAATACCAGAAATAGAAATGTTTACAGACAGTTCGAGAGCGATTATAAACACTTTAATAAAAAATGGATATTTAGAAGTTGTAGAAAAACAAATAGATAGAAATCCAATAATAAATAAAAAGATTGAAAAAACAAATCACTTAGAATTAAATCAAGAACAACAACAAGCATATAAAAAAATAGAAAAAGTAATAAAGGAAAATCAATACAAAAGCTTTTTATTATATGGTGTAACAGGTTCAGGAAAAACAGAAATATATATTCAATTAATACAAAAAGTTTTAGAAGTAGAAAAATCATCAATTTTATTAGTACCAGAAATATCGCTTACACCACAAATGATAGATAGATTTATAGCAAGATTTGGTAAAGAAAAAATAGCAGTAATACATAGTAAATTATCAATAGGAGAAAGACATGACGAATGGGAAAAAATAAAAAATGATAAAGCGAAAATAATAATAGGAGCAAGGTCTGCAATTTTTGCTCCAGTGAAAGAATTAGGAATAATTATAATAGATGAGGAACATGATAGTTCTTATAAATCAGAATCAAACCCAAGATATGATGCAAAAGAAGTAGCAAAATATATTGCTGAAAAAAGTAAATGTCCTTTACTATTAGGGAGTGCAACGCCTGATATTAACATGTTTTATAAAGCAAAAGAAAATAAAGAAATAGAACTTTTAACTTTAACAAAAAGAGCAAATCAAGCATCTTTACCAGAAGTTAAGATAATTGACTTAAAGCAAGAATTGGCAAATGGAAATCATTCTATGTTAAGTGTAGATTTATATACTGAAATAGAAAAAAATTTGCAACAAAAAACACAAACAATATTATTTTTAAATAGAAGAGGTTATTCAACCTTTATAATGTGCAGAACTTGTGGACATACTATTAAATGTAAAAATTGTAATATTAGTTTAACTTATCATAGTTATGAAAATAAGTTAAAATGTCATTATTGTGGATATGAACAGGATGTAGTAACTGTTTGTCCAGAATGTCATAGTGATAAAATAAGATATTTTGGTACAGGAACTCAAAAATTAGAGCAAGAAATACAAAAGCAATTTCCAAACGCTACAACCCTTCGTATGGACGTTGATACAGTCACTAAGAAAAATTCACATGAACAAATCTTAAACAAATTTAGAGAAGAAAATATTGACATATTAATAGGAACACAAATGGTTGTAAAAGGGCATCATTTTCCAAAAGTTACTTTAGTTGGTGTAATTGCAGCAGACAGTTCATTAAATATTGATGATTATAGAGCAAGTGAAAGAACCTTTCAAATATTAACACAAGTAGCTCGGACGAGCTGGAAGAGATAAATTATCAGGTAAGGTGATAATTCAAACCTATAATCCAGATGAATTTAGTATACAATGTTCAAAAGAGCAAAATTATGATATTTTTTATGAAACTGAGATTGCATTAAGAGAACAGTTGAAATATCCTCCATTTTGCGATATAATAAGGATTAGTTTTAGTAGTTTAATAGAACAAGAAATAATAAAAATAAGTAATGGCATATATACATATTTAAAACCAAGGTTATCAAAATCTTGTATGGTATTTAAACCTGTGCCAGCTCCTATTGATAAGCTTCAAAATCGTTATAGATGGAGAATGATTATTAAAGGAAAAATGAATGAAGATATAAATAATATTTTAAATGAATGCTTAAAAAAATTCTATAAAAAAAATATTAAAACAACAAAAATGTCAATTGATGTTAATCCTAATAATATGATGTAAATCAAAAAAATATAAAAAATATAAAGAAATGGGGAATAATAATGGCAATTAGAAATTTAAGGTATGATGGAGATGAAATTTTAAAAAAGAAATCTAGAGAAATAGAAACTATAGACGAGAAATTACAAATTTTAATTGATGATATGATAGAAACCATGCATAAATATAATGGAGTTGGATTAGCAGCAGTTCAAGTAGGAATATTAAAAAGAGTAATTGTTATAGATTTGTATGATGATAAAGGCCCAATAGTTCTAATAAATCCAGTTATAATAAAAACTAAAGGAGAACAAGAGGTAGAAGAGGGATGTTTAAGCTTTCCAAATCAATTTGCAAAAGTAAAAAGACCAGCTGAAGTTATAGCAGAATATACAGACAGAAAAGGTAAAAAAATGAAAGTAAAAGCTAAAGAACTACTAGCTCAAGCTATTTGCCACGAAATTGATCATTTAAATGGTGAGATATTTATGGACAAAATAATACCAGGAACTTTAGAATATATTGAACCTGAAAAATAATGGCAAATTGCCAAAAGTGCCAAAAGGGACGGAGAAATTTGGCAATTTTCTGCTCAGTGAGATAGAGAAATTTGGAAATTTTCTAATTGGTAATGTTAATCTTAGATGATAAAAGGAGCAAAATTAATGATAATAGAGTTAGATGATAAAATATTATTTTTCGAATATGATAAATTTCATAAGATCTCTGGTGAAAAATTAAAAGATCTTGATAATCAACAAGAATTTATTAGAGAAAGAAGAAACTATAGAGAATATCTAGAGAAAACCTTAGAATTGAATAAAATTAAAATTAATATAAAAGAACTAAAAATAAATTTCTCAAAAATATTTAAAGATAAAAACTCACATCAATTACTTTGGACACTAAATAGTAAATATCTAGATAATATCTTTGAAAAGAATTATTTAGATGAAATAAGTGAAATAATATATAAATCTAACCAAGTAATAAAAGGTGGAATTAATTCATACAAAATAAACGGATGGATGACACATGTAATTTATGTGTATCAAATTGTAAATTATAACATAGCTAATAATATAGTACCTGTTAATTTTAAGGAAACTACTAAGACCCATATGACTTCAATTATAAAAGAATTAAGTGAAGTATATAAAACACTTAACAATACTTCGAAATTTATATTAAAAATATTTTGTTTTATACATGATATAGGTGTTGTAGAAGATGAAAAAGAACATGCTTTAATGGGAATAAAATATGTAGAACAAATTCTTATGGATATAGGAATTACGCAAGATTTCTTGAATTTAAATCAAATAGAAATAACAATAGAAGAATTAATACAAATTATGAAAACTCTAATAAAGAACCATATAATATATTCAAACCTATCAGGAGAAGGTAGTGATGCCTTTGTTGAAAGTAATTTTAAGCAACTTGTAAAAGAAATAGAAAATACAAAGGTTAATATTAGGGAAATTTCTAAGATTTTATTTTTATTTACAATAAGTGATGTAATTGCAGTAAATGAGATTATTTTTAATGAAGGAAAATATAACAGATTAAAAGGAACCTATAAGTTTTTTAATGAAGTAATAGAAAGAAAGCCACATAATAGAAATAAAAAACAAGTAGCAATAGAAAGATTGTGTGATTTACTAGGAGCATCAGATTTAGAAGAAGTAGAAAGAAAAGTAGAAAAAAAGTTTAAAGATGAAAATATTGATATTAAATTATTTTGGGAAAATTTATTTGATTTAGAGCACTTTTTTCATTTCAGCCCAATAATGAAGTCTTTAAAGGACTTTAATTATACTGTTGAATTAGTCTATAAATTACTAGATTTAATAATAACAAAAAAAGGTCAAAATATGATAGCAAATACCACTATTACTTGGATACCTAATAATAGAAGTAAGCAAGCAGTAGAAAATATTAAAAATGGTTCAGTGTTAAAATGTATAGAAAAGTTAAAAACTAGTAATAGTGAGCAAATGACTTTTGATACAAATAAAGTATCAATTATACGAAGAGATGATAAAGTATATTTAGACCTTGAAGTGATATAAGTTCTTAAGGCAGTAATGGAAAAAAGCTACATATACATGATAGAAATAAAAATAAGTAGCAATAGAAATATTATGGAATTTGATGAAATGCCAAAATTCTCCGTCCCCGTTGGCACCCGTTGGCATTTCGCAAGAAAGGAAATATTTATGAAGATAGTTTTTATGGGAACTCCAGATTTTGCAAAAGAAAGTTTGGAAGGTATTTATAATGCAGGACATGAGATATTAGGAGTTGTTACTAACCCAGATAGACCACAAGGCAGAGGAATGAAACTTATTCCATCTCCAGTTAAGGAATTTGCAATTTCTAAAAATTTAAAAGTATTTCAACCAGAAAAAGTTAAGAAAAATGTAGAATTTATTGATGAAATTAGAGGATTAAATCCAGATTGTATTTGTGTGGTAGCATATGGAAAGATACTTCCAAAAGATATTTTGGAAATTCCTAAATTAGGTTGTATAAATGTACATGGTTCTTTATTACCTAAGTATAGAGGAGCTGCACCAATACAATGGGCTATTTTAAATGGTGATAAGGTTACAGGAATTACTACTATGTTTATGGATGAAGGTATGGATACTGGTGATATGATTTTAAAAGAAGAGGTTTCAATTGGAGAAAGTGAGACAACTGGGGAATTATGGGAAAGGCTTTCTAAAATTGGTTCTAAACTTTTAGTTCAGACTTTAGAGAAGCTTGAAAGTGGTTCAGCTCCTAGAGAAAAACAAGGAGAAGATTTTTCTTTAGCTCCTATGTTAAGTAAAGAAATTGCAAGGATTGATTGGGAAAATAAAACAGCTGAACAAATTAAAAATTTGGTAAGAGGTTTAAATCCAATTATGGGAGCATATTCCTTTTTAAATGGCAAAAAGTTAAAGTTTTGGAAAGTGGATATACAAAAAGATTTAGAAATTAATAATAAAAGTTTAGAAAAGTATAAAAATGGAACAGTTATTGTTTCAAATCAAAAAAAAGGTTTATTTATTAAAGCTAAACAAGGAATAATTAGCATTTTAGAGATTCAAGGAGAAAATGCTAAAAGAATGTCTATACAAGATTTTTTAAGGGGAAATAATATACAAGAGTTTGATATTTTTGAATAAATATTAATTATCTCTATATATTAAATGTATAAATAAAAATCGATTAGTCTGAGCAGTAACCTAATTGTAACTATAAAAAATGAAAATTTAGTGAAAAGAGTTGTAAAAAAAGTAAATAATTGATATACTTATAAAAAAAATTAAGTATATCTTTTTTGATATACAAGAGGAGGAAAAAACATGAATGAAGAAAATAATGTAAAAGAAGAAAAAGGGGAAGTAATAGAACTTCAAGAAGAAATAAAAACAGAGCAAGAAGGAATACAAATATCAAATGATGTAATAGCAGTAATAGCAGGAGTAGCAGTATCAGAAGTAAATGGAGTAGCAGGAATGGCAGGAGGATTTGCAGGAGGAATAACAGAAGTATTAAGTGGAAAGAAAAATTTAGCAAAAGGAATAAAAGTAGAAGCAACAACAACAGAAGCAAAAATAGATGTAAATATAATAGTTGAATATGGCTCAAGAATACCAGATGTTGCTTTTGAAATTCAAAATAGAGTAAAAAAAGCAGTAGAAAGTATGACAGGCTTAAAAGTACAAGAAGTAAATGTACATGTACAAGGAGTTAACACAGAAATATCAAAAAAAGATAACAATCAAGAAAATGAAACAACACAACAATAACAAATAAATAGAAAGATAAAGGTATAAAACAAACAACAAAATGCAAAAATGTAGGAGGAAAAAGAAATGAAATTTATAGAAAAAGCAACTTTAATAATATATTCTACAATAATATTAATAGTATCATTTATTCTATGTTTATTAGTATTTGGATGGATTGATATAGGGTTAGTAGGCACAGTAATAAAAGACCTTATAACAGGGGCAACATCAGGAAAAATAACTTTAGGGATAAGTGTAATTTTTATATTGCTTTCAATTAAATGCATCTTTTTTGATTCATCAACAAAAACAAAAGACAATTCAAGTCAAGGAGTTTTATTAGAAAATGAAAGCGGAAAACTAATGATTTCTAAAGAGACACTAGAAAACTTAGTAAACTCTGTAGCCTTAAACTTTCAAAATGCTGAAGATGTAACAACAAGAGTTGAGTTAGATAGAGAAAACAAAGTAAAAGTATTTGTTAATCTAATTGTAAACTCAGATGCAATAATAAAAGACTTATCATCAAATTTACAAGCAAAAATAAAAGAAAAAATTAAAACAGCAACAGATTTAGAAGTAAAAGAAGTAAACATTACAGTAAAAAAAGTTGCACCAAAACAAGAAGAACAATAAAAACGAAAATCTAAGAAAAGGAGAAAATAAATGGATAATTTTAGAGATTTTTGGAATCAGTTTAAAGGAGCTATAATTGGTGTTATTATTGCTATATTAATATTAGTAACTAGATTGCATGATTTAATACTAGCAATTGTTGTATTAATTTTGGGTGCCTTTATTGGAAACTATGTTCAACAAAACAAAGAAGAAGTAAAAGAAAAATTAAAAAAATTCATAGATAAAATGTAATATAAATAATAGAAGGGGAAAAATATGAACAGATCTGCAATGAGAGAACAAGCCTTTAAATTAATATATAGTTTAGAAATTCAAAACGAAAATGACCTTGAAGAAACCATAGACCTATATATTGAAACAAATGACCTAGAAGATAAGAATGCACAAAAATATATAAAAGAAATAGTTACAGGAATAAAGGAAAAAGACGAGGAAATAATAAAATTAATTTCAAAAAACCTAAAAGAAAATTGGAAAATAGAAAGAATATCAAAAATTAACTTAGCCATATTAAAACTAGCTATATATGAAATAAAATATACAGAAACACCCTTCAAAGTAGTTATTAATGAGGCAGTCGAATTAGCAAAAAGCTATGGAGAAGATTCATCAAAAAACTTTGTTAATGGTGTCTTAGCTAGTATAGTTAAAGAATAAAAAGTCATCATAAACTAAGCTTTTTGATTATGAGCTTTAGAAAGGAAAAATTAATAAAGATGAAATATTCAGAAATGGCAATAACAGTATCAGATTTAAATCAATATATAAAAAATAAGATAGCTGATGACGAATTCTTAAATAATGTATTAGTTAAAGGAGAAATTTCAAACTTTAAAAATCATTACACAGGGCACATGTATTTTACTCTAAAAGACGAGAATTGTTTAATAAAATGTATAATGTTTAAGTCATATGCTCAAAAATTATCTTTCATGCCAAAAGATGGAGCAAAAGTCATGGTATTTGGAACCGTTTCTGTTTTTGAAAGAGATGGAGTTTATCAAATATATGTAAAAGCAATGGAAGAAGATGGACTAGGTGATTTATATACAAAGTATTTAAAGTTAAAAAAGGAATTAGAAGAACAAGGATATTTTGAAGAAAGTCACAAAAAGAAAGTACCAATAATGCCAAAAGTAGTTGGAGTACTAAGTTCACAAACAGGATCAGTAATTAAAGATATAATAAATGTATCAACCAGAAGAAATCCTAATGTATATATTAGATTATTACCAGTACCTGTTCAGGGAGAAGGAGCAGCAGAAAAAATTGCTTATGGAATTGATTATATGAATAAAAATAATTTAGCAGATGTATTAATACTAGCAAGAGGTGGAGGTTCTTTAGAAGATTTATGGCCATTTAATGAGAAAATAGTTGCTCAAAGTATCTATGAATCTAAAATTCCAATAATTTCAGCAGTAGGGCATGAAACAGATTTCACAATAGCTGATTTTGTAGCAGATTTAAGAGCTCCTACACCATCAGCGGCAGCAGAATTAGCAGTACCAGATGTTTATGAAGTAAAACAAAGAATACAAATATCACAAGACAGACTAAGGAATTCTCTAATAAAAAAAGTAGAATTAATGAAATTAAGATATGAAAAATGTATGTCAAGTTCAGTTTTAAGAGAGCCAACAAGAAGAATAAATGAATCCTATATTTTAATAGACAAATATCTTAAACAATTAGAAAATACAATTAAAGCAAGACAAGAGAAAGAAAAAACAAAATATATTGAATTAATTGCAAAGTTAGATGCATATAGCCCTTTAAAAACTTTATATAGAGGATATTCTATAATTGAAAAAGAAGGAAAAATAGTAAAGAAAAAAGAAGACTTAAAAAAAGACGATATAATAGACATTCAATTAGTTGATGGAAAAAAAGTTGCAAAAATACAATAAGAGAGGAAATATTATGGATAAAAAAACTAAAAATATAATAATAGGTGTAACAAGTGCAATAATAATACTAATAATTGTAATAGTTTGTATTGTAATAGGAAATAGTAATAAAAAAGCTAAAATAGAAGATGAGCCAGAATCAGAAAATGTCATAAGCGAAAACGAAGATCCAGAACAAAACTCACATATTGATGAAGATATAGAAGATGATATACAAAATGAAGAAGAAACAGAGCAAGAAATAAAAAATGAAGTTTCAAGCAATAGTCAAAATAACCAACAAATACAACAAAATAATCAAACTTCACAGAATCAAATTATAGGAAGAGAAGAACAAGAAAGCATTCCAGAAGATGAAGGACCAACAGATGAG
>CAQPRV010000110.1 GCA_948857205.1 uncultured Clostridia bacterium | reverse complement strand
ATATGTTAAAATATAAAGTGGGATTAAAAGAATTAAATATTTAGAAATTATGAAAAGCATTGCTTCGAAAGGGGTAGTGCTTTTTAAGATATCAGAAAATATCAGATTATATCAAATTTCCCCAGAAAATATCATCATAAAACCTCAAGCCAAAAGGAAAGAGAAGTAGTAAAATATGCGAAACATGTAATAACAAATAAACATAAAAAATAAAAAAGTTTATTAGTGTACACTGACATTATGCATGTTAAATATTGTACAATAATTTTAAAGAAGCTTCTGAAAAGTAAAAAATGGAGGGAAGATATGAAAAGAAAAGAAGAAAAAGATGTAGTATTAGATGAAGTAATAAAAGAATTAAGTTGGAAAGAGAGAATTGTAGTAAGAATATTTAACAAGATATTTAGCAAGATAAGTAATTTGATAAGGATTGCTATTATAAATTTTTATTTAAAATAATGCTTGTAACATTAACAGTTTGATAAGCGTTTTGGTAAACCATCTTGTTCAACAGGAGGATTCCCATTACTAAGAAGAGGAAGTGTAAGTAATTATGTATTAATAGCACAAGATGACTTAAATACCTTAGGATATCGAACAAATGGGTTAGATGGAATATTTGGAGCAGGAACACAAAACGCAGTAATAAGTTATCAACGATCAAGAGGATTAAAAGCAGATGGAATAGTAGGTTGTAACACGTGGCGTTCCTTACAGGAAGAGGTAGTAGGAACAGGACCAACAAACACAACTATAAACTAATAAAAAACAAAGGAATTTTAAGAAATACCTAAAATATCCTTTGCTTTTTTCAAATCTTCATCAGTTACCATTTGCACCTTTTCAAGCTCATATTTTTTACCAAGTTTTTTCCACTTAAAAGATCCCATATCATGATAAGGTAACAATTCAACCTTCTCAACATTATTTAAAGAAGAAATAAAATCTCGTAAGCGAATTAAATCCTCAACCTTATCAGTATAGCCAGGGACAAGAACTTGTCTAATCCAAACTGGAATATTATTATCACTTAAATATCTAGCAAAATCCAACTCTAATTTATTACAATGACCCACTAAGTCCTCACATTTTTCATCATCAATGTGTTTAATATCAAGTAAAACCAAATCAGTTAACTGAAGAACTTTTTTTATATCAGGAGAAAGAGAGACCATACCAGAAGTATCAATACAAGTATGAATCTTCTCTTTTTTTAATTTAGAAAATAATTCAATTAAAAACTTTACTTGTAAAAGTGGTTCACCACCAGTAACAGTAATGCCTCCGATTAGGACAGATATAATTTTTAAAACGAATTATTTTTTGAAATATATCATCAAGGGATTTATATTCACCAGAATTAATATCCCAAGTATCTCTATTATGGCAATATTTGCATTGAAGATGGCACCCCTGTAAAAATAGAACAAATCGGATTCCTGGTCCATCAACAGTTCCAAAAGATTCTATTGAATGAACTTTTGCATAATATTTTAAATCTTTTTCCTGCATATGCAATCCTTTCTAAATTCTTTCATGTATAGTTCTATTAATTACATCTAATTGTTGTTCTCTAGTTAATTTTGTAAAGTTTACAGCATATCCTGATACCCTTATTGTCAATTGAGGATATTTTTCAGGATGTTCCATTGCATCTTCTAATAAGCTTCTATCAAATACATTTACATTAATATGATGTCCTGTTTGTGCAAAATATCCATCTAACATATTTACTAAGTTATTAACTCTTTCATCTTCTGTTTTTCCAAGAGTACCTGGTGTAATTGAGAAAGTATAAGATATACCATCTTCAGATGAATCAAAAGGTAATTTTGCAATTGAATTCATTACTGCTAAAGCACCATTAGTATCTCTTCCGTGTAAAGGATTAGCTCCTGGACCAAATGGAGTCCCAGCTTTTCTACCATCTGGTGTATTTCCTGTTGCTTTACCATATACAACATTTGATGTTATGGTCAAGATTGATAAAGTATGAGTAGAGTTTCTATAAGTTTGATGTTTTCTTAATTTATTCATGAAGTTTTTAACAACTTCCACTGCAATTTCATCAACTTTGTCATCATCATTTCCGAATTTTGGAAAATCACCTTCAATTTCATAATCAGTAGCTAATCCTGTTTTATCTCTAACTACTTTAACTTTTGCATATTTAATAGCAGATAAAGAGTCAGCAACTACAGATAAACCAGCAATTCCACAAGCCATTGTTCTATATATTTCTCTATCATGTAAAGCCATTTCAATTGCTTCATAGGAATATTTGTCATGCATAAAGTGAATAGCATTTAAGGCTTTTATATAAATTTTAGCTACATAATCCATCATTTGATTAAATTTTTCCATAACCTCATCATAATTTAGATATTCAGATGTGATTGGTTCAAATTTTGGAGTTATTTGTTTACCAGATTTTTCATCTCGTCCACCATTAATAGCATATAATAGGGTCTTAGCAAGATTTGCTCTAGCACCAAAGAATTGCATTTGTTTTCCAATCTTCATTGGAGACACACAACATGCTATTCCATAATCATCTCCTAAGGTTATTCTCATTAAATCATCATTTTCATATTGAATTGATGAAGTTTTTATTGACAAGTTTGTAGTATAGTTTTTAAATCCTTCTGGTAATCTAGTTGACCATAATACAGTTAAGTTTGGTTCTGGTGCAGGTCCTAAATTTTCTAGGGTATGCAATACTCTAAAAGAGTTTTTTGTAACTAAAGTTCTACCATCTATTCCCATTCCACCAATACTCTCTGTTACCCATACAGGATCTCCACTAAATAGTTCATTATATTCTGGTGTCCTTAAGAAACGTACTAATCTTAATTTCATAACAAAATGATCTACTATTTCTTGTGCTTGTTCTTCTGTTAAGGTTCCATTTTTTAAATCTCTTTCAATATAAATATCTAAAAAGGTAGAGGTTCTACCAATACTCATTGCAGCACCATTTTGGTCTTTAATAGCTCCTAGATATCCAAAGTATAACCATTGTACTGCTTCTTTTGCATTTGATGCTGGTATTGAAATATCAAATCCATATTTTGATGCCATATTTTTTAATTCTTTTAAGGCTTTTATTTGATCACTAATTTCTTCTCTTTCACGAATTATTTTTTCTGTTAATTCATCAATATTTAATACATCTAATTCTTGTTTCTTTTCTTCTATTAAAGCATCTACACCATATAGTGCAATTCTTCTATAGTCTCCTATTATTCTTCCACGTCCATATCCATCTGGAAGACCTGTAATTAAATGAGAACTTCTTGCAGCTCTAATATCAGGTGTATATACATCAAATACTCCATCATTGTGAGTTTTTCTGTATTTATTGAAAATTTCATTTACTGTTTCATCTATTTTTCTTCCATAGGCTTCACATGATTTTTCAACAATTCTGATTCCACCAAAAGGCATAATTGCTCTTTTTAGTGGTGCATCTGTTTGTAATCCTACAATTTGTTCTAATTCTTTATTGATGTAACCAGCATCATGACTTGATACAGTTGAAACTGTTTTTGTATCTATATCTAATACTCCACCTTCAGAGTTTTTTTCCTTTTTGTATAGTTCTAAAACTTCATTCCATAGTTTTTGGGTTTTCTCAGTGGTTCCAGCTAAAAATTTACTATCTCCTTCATAAGGTGTATAGTTTTTTTGAATAAAGTCTCTTACATTTATTTCAGTTTCCCAATCTCCTTTTGTAAAATCATACCATTGATCAAATTTCATTTTTTACCTCCTATAATTTTTAAATATTATTTACATTTTTTCCAAAAATTATGATAACATATTATAAAAATATTATCAAGAACAAAAATAATTCAATAAATAACTATTGACCTAAGCTACCTAAGTTCTACAAATCTTGATTTTTTAGTGAGTATTTATTTTAATAAGGGAAAAAATATCTAAAATATTTATGAAAATTCGAATGCAACTGAAAAATATTTAGAAATTCTTTTCATATAAAATAAATACTCACTAAAAAATCAAGATTTGTAGAACTTAGGTAGCTTAGGTCAATAGTTATTT
>CAQPRV010000109.1 GCA_948857205.1 uncultured Clostridia bacterium | reverse complement strand
GAATTTTTAGGATGGTCAAAAGACAAAAATGCAACAAGTGCACAATATGCAAAAGGAGCAAGCTATACAGAAGAAGGAAATGCAATATTATATGCAATATGGAAAGCAGTACCATCAACGGCAGCAACAAAAATAACAACTGCAAATTATGGAGAAAGTGTAAATTATAGTGCAAATGGGGTAACAGATTGGAAAGTATTTCATAAAGATAGTACACGTGTATATATAATAACAAGTGATTATTTACTAGTGAGCAAATTACCAACAATGAGTGGAATTATAACAACTGGGACATATGGTGTTATAGGAAGTGATAAACTTAGCAGAGACCAGTTACTAAATGTATTAAAAGATAAAACAAAATGGAGCATATTTGTAAATGGAATAACAGGAGCAACGGCGACAGGCTCACCAACGGCAGAATTATTTATGGAAAGTTATAATAAAAAGCATAATACAAATTTGAATTACATGGATAAACCAACAATAGATAATACAGATACATTGTATGTACCACACCTATCTAATTACGAAAATTGTTATGGCTACTGGCTAGTTTCGCCTGACGAGAGCAAAACTAACTATATGTGGTGTGAAAACTGGCGGTAATGGCAACAATAAAAACTATGTCACCACTACAAACGCCATTGGATATAGTAGCGCCAATTATGGCGTGCGTCCTGTAGTTTCTCTACCATCTAGTGTCAAAGCAATAAAGGGAAGTGATGGAAAATGGACATTTTCAAATTAGAGTATACAGAAAAAATTAAAAATAAATTATATTTGTAAAAGATATAAGAAATTGCTATGATATAGATAGTAAAGAAGATTATAAAAAGGAAAAAGATATAAACTAAAAAGTAAAATAAATATAATGTAATATTTATAATGGCACATTTAATTAGTAATGTGTCATTTTTTATTTTATTATATACAATTTATCTAAAATATAATAAGAACCTCTTAGTATAATTGAGGTTTTTAATTATTTTTAAAGCTATTTTGGTCACATTCGAAATATTTTAGATATTGTTAAAGTAGTTTTTTATACATTTCTATTTTTACACTAATAACTATATAATTAAAAAATAAAATGAATGCCATAAAATAATTGCAATTTTATATAAAATATACTATAATAGACTGCTAGATAGAGGAGAAAATTCAATGATAAAAAATGAAGAACAACAAAATAAAAAAGACAAAGGAGAATATAGAAACTTCAAACAAATAGTAAAAAACTTTTACAACGAAGAAATAGAAACAATAAAAGAAGAAAACGAAAAAGAAAATAAAGAAACAATAAAAATAGAGCCACAAATCATATATGACAGGCAAACAGGAGACATGAAAATAGAATTCAAAATAGGAAATGAAAAAATGTACAAAGTCAAAAACCTATCAGAATTTTACACAAGAATGTTAAACAAAGAATATTATAGATATGGAGAAAAGCTAGAATTTCTACATACAAAAGAAAGTTTTGAAAAGGACAGTAGAAAACTATTAGACTTTATATTAAAATACGCAGAAATTATAAAATATGCAAACTCAAATTCAAATAGTAATTATAGATATTATGGAAAAGTACTTAGTGAAAGTAGTATAATAATAGGAAATAGTGGAATAGACGAATTATTTGATATTTTAAAAAATAAAGAAATATACATGCAAAAAGATTATAGAATACAAACAATAGAATTTACAGAAGAGAAACCAAATATAGAATTTAAATTAAAAAAAGAAGAAAAAAAAGAAGAAGACGAATATAATATTTCACCAAATCTTAACATATACAAGCTTGCAATAATGCAAGGAAAACAATACAAATATATATTAGATGAAAATAAAATATACCGTTGTACAAAAGAATTTGAAAAAGGAACTTTAAAACTTATAGATTTATTTAGAAAAAACTACTTAACAGAATTAAAATTAGGAAAAAGTGATTTACCAAAACTATTTTCAATAGTAATGCCAAAAATACAAGAAGCTATTGAAATAGAAAATATACCAGAAGAAGAAATAAAAAAATATAAACCAGAAGAACTAATAATAAAAGTATATTTAGATTTTGACAAAAGCAATTATTTAATAGCAGACGTAAAATTTATATATGGAGAAAAAGAATTTAATCCTTTGGATGAAAGTAAAAAAGTAGAAATTCCAAGAAACCTAATAAAAGAAACAAAGGCTTTAAATATCTTTAGGAAAACAGGATTTATGTTTGATACAAAAAACATCAGATTTATTTTACCAGATGAAGATAAAATTTATAAATTTCTATCACAAGATATAGAAACTTATATGGAAAATTTTCAGGTATTAGTAACAGACAACTTTAAATCAAAACAAATAAAAAAAACAAAAATAGGTGGAATAGGAGTAAAAATAAATAATAATTTATTACAAATTAATATTGAAGATTTAAAGATAGATAAAAAAGAATTAAAAGAGATAATGGAAAGATACTCTTTAAAAAAGAAATATTATAGACTTAAAGATGGAAGTTTTATAAATATAGAAAACAATAAAGAAATAGAGTTTTTAGATAAGCTTGTAACAGGAATGGATCTAGAATATCAAGATATAATTGAAGGAGAAATTAGTATTCCAATATATAGAAGTTTATATTTAGATCAACTATTGAAAAATGTAAAAGGAATAAAAATAACAAAAGATGAAGACTATAAAAAAATAGTAAATAGTTTACACAAAGATGAATTAGAAGAAAGTATTCAAGTTCCTCAAAACTTAAATACAACTTTAAGATTTTACCAAAAAATAGGTTTTAAATGGTTAAAAATCTTAGACTATTATAAATTTGGTGGAATATTAGCAGATGATATGGGACTTGGAAAAACTATTCAAATTTTATCAATTTTACTAGACTATAAAAATGAAGAAAAAGAAACTTACTATGAAAAAGAAACAACTAAAATAGAAAAAAATAAAAAAGCAAGTTTGGTAATAGCTCCAAGTTCACTTACCTTAAATTGGCAAAGTGAAGCTGAAAAATATGCTAAAGCTTTAAAAACAGTAGTAATAATGGGAAACTCAGCACAAAGAAGTGAAAAGATAAAGAATATTGAAAATTATGATCTTGTAATAACTTCATATGATTCTTTAAAAAGAGATATTGATTTATATAAAGATAAAGGATATGAATTTAGATATATTATTGCAGATGAAGCCCAATATTTAAAAAATAGCAACACACAAAATGCAAAATCCATTAAGCAGATAAAAGCAATAACAAGGTATGCATTAACAGGAACACCAATAGAAAATTCATTATCAGAGTTATGGTCAATCTTTGACTTTATAATGCCAGGATATTTATTTTCTTATAAAAAGTTTAAAAACTTATATGAAATTCCGATAATTAAAGAGGAAAACCAAGAGACTATGGCAAAATTAAAAATGTTAATAGAACCCTTTATATTAAGGAGAACAAAAAAAGAAGTATTAACAGAACTTCCAGAAAAAACAGTAACAGTTCTAAATAATGAAATGGAAGAAGAGCAGAAAAATATTTATTTAAATTACTTGGCTCAAACCAAAAAGGAAATTTCAGAACAAATAGATATAAAAGGATATGAAAATAGTCATATGCAGATTTTAGCAGCCTTAACCAGACTTAGACAAATATGTTGTCATCCAAGTTTATTTTTAGAGAATTATAAATCAGGCAGTAGTAAATTAGAACAATGTATGGAAATAATAGAAGAAGCAACAAAAGCAGGTCATAAAATATTGTTATTTTCAGGATATACAACAATGTTTGAAATAATGGAAAAAGAATTAAAAAATAAAAAAATAGAATATTACAAATTAACAGGAGCAACAAAAGTTGAAGAAAGAATGAAATTAGTAGATGAATTTAATTCAAATCCAAAAATTAAATTATTTTTGATATCCCTAAAGGCAGGAGGAACAGGTCTTAACTTAACTGGAGCAGATTTAGTTATACATTATGATCCATGGTGGAATATATCTGCAGAAAATCAAGCAACAGATAGAGCATATAGAATAGGACAAAAAAATAATGTTCAAGTATATAAATTAATCACTAAAAATTCAATAGAAGAAAAGATATATGAATTACAACAAAGAAAAGCTTTATTAATTGATAAAGTTTTAGATACTAAAGCATCATTTATTAATAAACTTTCTAAAGACGAAATAATGGATTTATTTAATTAAAGGATGGATATTAAAATGAAAGAATATATTACAGTAATAGGTGGAGGATTAGCTGGAACAGAAGTAGCCTTACAAATTGCAAAAAGAAAAATAAAAGTTAAATTATATGAAATGAAACCAATAAAATTTTCACCAGCACATAATAGTAGCAACTTAGCTGAAATAGTATGTAGCAATTCCTTTAAATCAAATTTACTTACAAATGCATGTGGGTTATTAAAAGAGGAATTACGTAGATTAGGTTCAGAATTAATTAGAATCGCAGACAAAAATAGTGTTCCAGCAGGGCAGGCCTTAGCAGTTGATAGAGATAATTTCTCTAAAGAAGTAACAAAATGTGTAGAAAACAATCCATACATAGAAGTAATTCACAAAGAAGTAACTAATATAGAAGAAATGGCAAAAGAAGGAATAGTAATTATAGCAACAGGGCCACTTACATCTGAAGGTTTGCAGGAACAAATACAAAAAATAACAGGTGTAGACAAATTACATTTTTATGATGCGGCTGCGCCTATAGTAACAAAAGAAAGCATTAACTTTGATATAGCCTTTTACGGAGATAGATATAGTCAAGAAAAGAAAAAAGATGAAAGTATAGAAGAATGGAAACAAAGACTAGAAAAAGAAGAAAAAAGTTATATAAATCTCCCAATGAATAAAGAAGAATATGAAAGCTTTTGGAAACAACTAACAGAAGCGGAAGTAGTAAACTTACATGAATTTGAAAAAAGAGAAATCTTCGAAGGTTGTATGCCAATAGAAATAATGGCAAAAAGAGGAAAAGACACATTAAGATATGGACCATTAAAACCAGTAGGTTTTGATGATCCCAAAACAGGTAAAAGACCATATGCCATAATCCAGCTAAGACAAGATGACAAATGTGCAACTTTATATAATATAGTAGGTTTTCAAACAAACCTAAAATATGGAGAACAGAAAAGAGTATTCAGTAGTATACCAGGTTTAGAGAAAGCAGAGTTCATAAAATATGGAGTAATGCATAGAAATACATATATAGATTCTACACAATTATTAGATGAGACATATAACCTAAGAAAAAACAAAAACATTTATTTCGCTGGTCAAATAACAGGAGTAGAAGGATATGTCGAATCCATATCATCAGGAATGGTGGTTGCTTTAAATGCTATTGATGATTTTGGGGACGGAGGAAAAAATCATCGTTTCTCAGAGTATACTGTTATTGGCGCTCTGGCTAAATATATTTCTACTCCTAATTCTAAGTTTCAACCAATGAATGCTAATTTTGGGATTTTACCACAGTTAGAAGGAAATAAAATTAAAGATAAAAAAGAAAGATATTTGACTTTAGCTAATAGAAGTTTGACTAATTTAGATATTATTTTTTAGAATATTATGTTATATAATATTACTATTTTTTACATTTATGTTAAAATGTTAGGAAAATTATTGCGAATTTTACGTAAATCTGTTAAAATATTGATAAGTGATATTTAATAAAATATTGTTTTATATAAGGAAGGAAATGAATTATGATAGAAGTTGATTTTGATGAATTGAAAAGTAATATTGCAGAATATAAAGAACAAATAAGTAAAATAGAAGAAGAAAAAGTGAAATTAGAAGAGGAAAGAAATGAATTATATAAACAATTAAAAAAAGAAAATGACAAATGGTTTTCTGTTCGACGTAAAGAAAATGAAGAATCAGCAGTATACAAATTACAAGAAAGAATTAGAGATGAAGTAGCAGAGGAAGTAAGAAAAAAAGAAGATGAGATTAAAGAAAAGAATACACAAATAAAAAATATACAAGAAAAAGCACAAAATGAAATTAAAAAAAATGAAGATATTCTAAGAAAGAATAAGGAAGAAATAGCAAGGAAAGCATTATTAGCTCAAGATAAAAAGAAAGAGTTAGAGACAGAAAAAGAAGAATTAGAAAAGTTAATTAAAGTTGAAGAAGAATCTTTTTTTGTAATAGATGAAGAATTCATAAACAATAGTAGAGAAAAGATTTCTGAATTACAAAAAGAAATAGAGGATATAGAAACACAATTGCCAGACTTTATTACACAAATAGATGAAATTGATAATAAATTAGGATTTATGAATCTTGATAAGATATTAGATTTAAAAACGGATAAGGAATTAGAAGAAGAAAGAGAAAATAAAGATTCAGAAGAAAAAAAAGATGAGAGAATGGAAAATACAGATAATTTATCTCAAGAAGAAATTCAAAGACAACTTTATGAAATAGAAGAAGAAATGGCATGGGCAGAATTACAAAGACAACAGGAGCAAGAGGAAGCTGAGAAAGCAGAAAAAATTTTATGGAAAGAAGATCAGGATAGACAAAGAAAAGATCATGAAGAAACAAAAAAGAGAAAAAAGGAAGAAGAACAAAGAAAGCAAGAGATTATAGAAATTTTACAAGATATGAAGGAAGAAGCAAGAGTAAAACTAACAGAAGTTGAAACAATAATGGCAGAAGAAGAAAGACAAAGAAGAGAGGCAGAAAAGAAAAGAGAAGAAGAGAGACAAAGAAAAGAAGCAGAACAAGCAGAGAAGAGAAGAAAAGAAGAGGAAAGACAAAGAAGAGAAGCAGAACAAACAGAGAAGAGAAGAAAAGAAGAGGAAAGACAAAGAAGAGAAGCAGAACAGGCAGATAAGAGAAGAAAAGAAGAAGAAAGACAAAGAAGAGAAGCAGAACAAGCAGAGAAGAGAAGAAAAGAAGAAGAAAGACAAAGAAGAGAAGCAGAAGAGGCAGACAAAAGAAGAAAAGAAGATGAACAAAAAAGACAAGAGATTACAGGAATTTTACAAGATATGAAGGAAGAGACAAAAAGAAAACTAGCAGAAGTTGAAAGACAAAAAGCGAAAATGATACTAACAAGAGAAGCAGAAGAAATTGGTAATAACATTTTAAAAGATATGAAGACAGAACCTAGTTATAAAGGATACCAATTTAATAATAATAATGTACCTACACTTAATGAACCATCAATTTACATATCATCTAGAAATCATGGAAGTATTTTAATAAATTGGATTAAAGATGGAAAAAGTAATTTCTCTGTTAATCAGTTAGACGATAGAAAGAGTTATGAAAAATCGGCATTTGACCAACTACAAATTAAAGAAATATGTCAAAAGGTTACTCATTATACAGAAGATGCAGGAAAATTATATAAAAAAATTGATCCAGCAGTAATTCAAGGTTTACAAATTATGAATAGGACCGATTTAATTGAAGATTTTATTTCAGCAGTATATAATAATACAGAATTACCTTTTAAGTTGACATATAAAGTGAATTTATTTGATAAAATTAAATTAAGAAAATATATAAATCCAGTAAAAAAATTAGGTGCAAAAATATATTCATTTAAAGATAAAATAGTGTTATTAAAAGATAAATTAAATGAAGATTTAGACTCACTCTTAGAGGAAGATGAATATAGTGATTCATCAGAAAAAGAAAAGAAACAGATTAAAAATAATGCAAAATTAGATGACGAAGAACCAACTAGAAGTAGCTTGAGAAAAGAAATAGGAGTAGAAAATGCAGGTAATGCTATTGAGAAGAATGCTGCTAAATCTGCTAAACAAAAAAGTAAAAATAAACAAAATGAAAAAAATCCAGATTATATAGATTTTAGATTATATTAGTATACAGAAAAATATAAATTTTAAATAAGAAAACTTGGAAATAAAAATCCAAGTTTTTTATTGACTAAATAGGTAAAACATGGTAAAATATAAAATGTTATAGTAAATTGCTTGAACTATGCAATTCCGTAACAAAAACCATATTTTATGTAGAGAAAAAATCATGCATAAAATATAACATAAAAATAGGAGGTGAAATTTAAGTGCCAACAATTAATCAATTAGTAAGAAAAGGAAGAAAAACAGGAGTAACAAAATCAACAGCACCAGCTCTTCAACATGGATGGAACTCAAAAAACAAAAAACTAACAAATAACAGAGCTCCACAAAAAAGAGGAGTATGTACAGTTGTAAAAACAGTTACACCTAAAAAGCCAAACTCTGCTTTAAGAAAAGTTGCCAGAGTAAGACTTTCTAATGGTTATGAAGTTACATCTTATATACCAGGTATAGGACATAACTTACAAGAACACAGTGTTGTTTTAATAAGAGGTGGTAGGGTAAAAGACCTTCCAGGTGTTAGATACCATATCATTAGAGGAACATTAGATACAGCAGGTGTTAAAGATAGAATGCAAGCGCGTTCTAAATATGGAGCTAAAAAACCTAAAAAATAATAGAGTTAATTAAGCTCAAAAGACATATTGTAGTGCTTGTTATTTTGTCTAAATTAAGGTACTTAAATTTAGAATAGATAAATAAGCATTATACGTAAAAAATACTAAAATTTTTACGAGTACCGAGATGTTTTCTTATGAAAATATCAATTTATTTTAAGGAGGGAAGAATAGTGCCAAGAAAAGGATATATAGCAAAAAGAGAAGTATTACCAGATCCAATTTATAATAGCAAAGTTGTTACTAAATTAGTTAATAATATTATGTTGGATGGTAAAAAGTCTGTAGCTCAAAAAATAGTTTATGATGCTTTTGATATTATAAAAGAAAAGGAAGGTAAAAATCCTTTAGAGGTTTTTGAAGCTGCTTTGGAAAATGTTATGCCAGTTCTTGAAGTTAAAGCAAGAAGGGTTGGTGGAGCTACTTATCAAGTTCCACTAGAAATTAGACCAGAAAGAAGACAAACTTTGGGTTTGAGATGGATTGTTTCTTATGCAAGAAATAGACATGAAAAAACTATGGCTGAAAAGTTGGCTGGAGAGCTAATTGATGCTGTTAATGGTAATGGTGGAGCATTTAAGAAGAAAGAAGATACACATAGAATGGCTGAAGCTAATAAGGCTTTTGCTCACTACAAATGGTAAAATTTTCATAAAAAGTAATAATCTGCACATTTTCGCTATTTGTTTTAAACCTCGATGTACCAATGTACACCTTCGTCTTAAAACAAATTTAGTAATTAGATTTAGAGAATTTTACTACAAATATTAATATAACAGAGAGAAACGAAAGGGGGAAATATAAAAAATGGCAGGAAGAGCATACCCACTAGAAAAAACTAGAAATATAGGAATAATGGCACATATTGATGCCGGAAAAACAACAACAACAGAGAGAATTTTATTCTATACAGGAAAAACACATAAAATAGGAGAAGTTCATGAAGGTGCTGCTACAATGGACTGGATGGAACAAGAACAAGAAAGAGGTATAACAATTACATCAGCATGTACAACATGTTTTTGGAAAAACAACAGAATCAATATAATAGATACACCAGGTCACGTTGACTTTACAGTAGAAGTACAAAGATCATTAAAAGTACTTGATGGAGCTGTAACAGTATTAGCAGCAAAAGGTGGAGTTCAACCACAAACAGAAACTGTATGGAGACAAGCAGACAAATACAATGTACCAAGAATGGTATATGTAAATAAAATGGACATAGTTGGAGCAAACTTTATGCTTTGTGTTGATCAACTAAAAAATAGATTAAAAGCAAATGCAGTTCCAATCCAATTACCAATAGGAAGCGAAGATAATTTCAAAGGTATAGTAGATTTAATTAAAATGAGAGCCTTTATCCATAAAGATGATTTAGGACAAGAAATTGAAGAAACAGATATACCAGAAGATATGAAAGAACAAGCTGAACAATTCAGAAGTTCAATGATCGAATCAGTTGCTGACCAAGATGAAGAATTAATGATGAAATATCTAGAAGGTGAAGAACTAACAGAAGAAGAAATCAAAAAAGGTTTAAGAGTTGGTACAATAGCAAACAAAATAGTACCAGTAACATGTGGTTCTTCATATAAAAATAGAGGAGTTCAAGAATTACTAGATGCAATTGTTGAATATATGCCATCACCATTAGATATACCACATATCAAAGGCGAAACATCGGAAGGGGAAGAAACAGAAGCAAAAACTTCAGATTCAGAACCATTTGCAGCTTTAGCTTTTAAAATAGCTACAGACCCATTTGTTGGAAAACTATGTTTCTTTAGAGTATATTCTGGAACCTTAGAATCAGGTTCAACAGTATTAAACTCAAGTAAAGACAAAAAAGAAAGAGTTGGAAGAATACTTCAAATGCACTCAAATCATAGAGAAGACATAGATAAAGTATATGCTGGAGATATTGCGGCAGCAGTTGGATTAAAAGAAGTAACTACTGGAAATACTTTATGTGATCCAGATCATCCAATAATACTAGAATCTATGGAATTCCCAGAGCCAGTTATAGACATTGCTATTGAACCTAAAGATAAAGCAGCACAAGAAAAAATGGGAATAGCATTATCAAAACTAGCAGAAGAAGATCCAACCTTTAAAGCATATACAAACCATGAAACAGGTCAAACAATAATAGCTGGTATGGGTGAATTGCACCTAGATATCATTGTAGATAGATTAAAAAGAGAATTTAAAGTTGAATGTAATGTAGGTAAACCACAAGTTGCTTACAAAGAAACAATTAGAAATAGCGTAAGAGTTCAAGGTAAATTTATTCGTCAATCTGGAGGTAAAGGACAATATGGTGATGTTTGGTTTGAAATGGAACCATTAGAAGCTGGAAAAGGAATTGAATTTGAAAGCAAAATCGTTGGAGGAGCAGTTCCAAAAGAATATATTAAACCAATTGAACAAGGTATGAGAGAAGCAGCTGAAAGTGGTATCTTAGCTGGATATCCAGTTATCGACTTTAAAGTAGCTTTAGTAGATGGATCATACCATGAAGTTGACTCATCAGAAATGGCCTTCAAAATTGCAGCATCAATGGCCTTCAAAGAAGGATGTAAACAAGCAAAATCAGTTATACTAGAACCAATTATGAAAGTTGAAATAACAGTTCCAGAAGAATATATGGGAGATGTTATAGGAGACATAAACTCAAGACGTGGTAGAATGGAAGGAATGGACGGAAATGACGGAATGCAAGAAATTCATGCCTTTATACCACTTTCTGAAATGTTTGGTTATGCAACAGACTTACGTTCAAGAACTCAAGGTAGAGGA
Organism: uncultured Clostridia bacterium; assembly: GCA_948857205.1. Lineage (GTDB taxonomy): Bacteria > Bacillota > Clostridia > TANB77 > CAG-508 > CAG-269. The sequence goes on along the minus strand of CAQPRV010000109.1, from coordinate 7,658 downwards.
ACCTATTCAATGGAACCAAGCCATTACGATGAAGTTCCAAAATCTGTACATGATAACATTGTTGCATCAAGAAGTAAAAAAGAAGACTAAAAAAGAATATTATTAACTTAATAAAACAAAATAAAAAAGGCTTGCATTTTTTATAAAAATGTTATAGAATACAGGCATATAATTAAGTTATTAAATTTAAAATTAAATAAAGTAGTTATAATTGAAGGAAAAAAGTGAGAAATATAGTAGCTATATTGCAAAAAACAAAAAATCCTTCAATACCAATAACTAACTTAAAATAAGGAGGATTAAAAATGGCAAAAGCTAAATTTGAAAGAACAAAACCACACGTTAACATTGGTACAATTGGTCACGTAGACCACGGAAAAACAACAACAACTGCAGCTATAACAAAATATTTATCATTATTAGGAAAAGCACAATACGAAGCATATGATCAAATCGATGGTGCTCCAGAAGAAAAAGCAAGAGGAATCACAATTAACACAGCACACGTTGAATATGAAACAGATGCAAGACACTATGCACACGTTGACTGTCCAGGGCATGCTGACTATGTTAAAAACATGATTACAGGTGCTGCTCAAATGGATGGTGCAGTATTAGTAGTATCAGCAGCAGATGGACCAATGCCACAAACAAGAGAACATATCTTACTTGCAAGACAAGTTGGAGTTAAATATATAGTAGTATATTTAAACAAATGTGATATGGTTGATGACCCAGAACTATTAGAATTAGTTGAAATGGAAGTTAGAGACCTATTATCTGAATATGGTTTCCCAGGAGACGATATTCCAATCGTAAAAGGATCTTCATTACAAGTACTAGAAAGTACATCAACAAATCCTGATGAAGAAGTATACAAACCAATGAAAGAATTAATGGAAGCAATTGATAGTTACATTCCAACACCAGAAAGACCAATAGACCAACCATTCTTAATGCCAGTTGAAGACGTATTCACAATTACAGGACGTGGTACAGTTGCAACAGGAAGAGTAGAAAGAGGAGAAGTTAAATTACAAGACGAAGTTGAAATCATCGGTTTAACAACTGAAAGAAGAAAAACAGTTGTAACAGGTGTAGAAATGTTCAGAAAATTATTAGACAAAGCAGAAGCTGGAGACAACATAGGTGTACTATTAAGAGGTATAGATAGAAAAGACATAGAAAGAGGTCAAGTACTATGTAAACCAGAAACAATAAATCCACATACAAAATTCACATCAGAAGTTTATGTATTAACTAAAGATGAAGGTGGAAGACATACACCATTCTTTAATGGATATAGACCACAATTCTACTTTAGAACAACAGACGTTACAGGAGTTATTGAATTACCAGCTGGAACAGAAATGGTAATGCCTGGAGATAACGTATCAATGACAATTGAATTAATTACACCAATCGCTATAGAAAAAGGATTAAGATTCGCTATTCGTGAAGGTGGTAGAACAGTTGGTTCTGGTGTTGTTGCAGACATTATAGAATAATTTTAGTTATAAAAAAACGATTCAAAGAATCGTTTTTTTATTTGTCATTATTAAAAAATATAGAATTAAAATTTTTATGTAGTATATATAAGTTACAGTTCAGTATATAACTTATTTAAAAAGATATATACTGAACTGTAACTTATATAATACTGAAAGATAAATTTTTTACTATTTTTTATTGATTTTTTAATAATTTAATAATAAAATAAGGTAAGACAAAATATAATTATAAAAACAAAGGGAGGAAACCTTATTATGAAAATACTTCTTGACGCAATGGGAGGAGACAATAGCCCTAATGCCAATATACAAGGAGCGATAAATGCAATAAACAAAATAAAAGCTGAAGTAATATTAATAGGAAAAGAAGAAATAATACGAGAAAAAATAAGAGAATTTACAGGAAAAGAAATAGAACAAGTATCAGAAAGATTAAAAATAAAAAATGCAACAGAAACCATACAAATGGAAGACACACCAACAATAGCAATCAAACACAAAAAAGATTCATCAATGGTAGTAGGATTTAAAATGCTAAAAGAAGGAGAAGGGGATGTATTCATCTCAGCAGGAAACTCAGGAGCCTTACTCACAGGAGCAACACTATTAGTAGGAAGAATAAAAGGAATAGACAGACCAGCACTAGCAGGAATATTGCCAGCCTATAAAAGCCAACTACTATTAATAGATGCTGGATCAAATACAAACTGTAAACCAATAAACCTATTACAATTTGCACAAATGTCAAGTATATACTTACAAAATACCTTTGGAATTAAAAGACCTGCAATCGGACTATTAAATATAGGAACAGAAGAAACAAAAGGAAATGAATTAGTTAAAGAAAGCTATAAACTATTAAAGGAAAAATCAGAAGAATTAGATATAAATTTCGTTGGAAATGTAGAAGGAAGAGATGCATTTACAGGAAAAATAGATGCAATAGTAACAGATGGATTTACAGGAAATGTATTTCTAAAAACTACAGAAGGACTTGGAAAATTTGTAAAAAGAACACTAACTGAAAGCTTCACACAAAATATACTATCTAAAATCTCATATTTAATAGCACATAAACCAATAAAACAACTTTCTAAATCAATGGATTATAAATCATATGGTGGAGCACTATTTTTAGGAGTTAAAAAACCTGTTGTAAAAGCACATGGAAGTAGTGATGCTACATTATTTGAATATACATTAATACAAGCAGAAAAGTTTGTTGAAAACAAAGCAGTAGATAAAATGATAGAAGCATTTGAAGGAAAAAAACAGTAAAAAAGCGACTACATAGTATAAAATTAAAATATTTTTATAATTCACTTGACAAATATAAGAACATATAATATAAATGAACTATAAAAAAGAAGATTAATGAATAAGTCATTATAAAACTTGAGAGGAGGTGAACTCGTATAATGAGTTCAGAAGAAGTATTAGAAAAAGTAAAAGGAATTATTGTAGAACAATTAGGTGTTGCAGAAAACGCAGTAACAATGGAAGCATCATTTATAGATGATTTAGGAGCAGATTCATTAGATATAGTAGAATTAGTAATGGCTCTTGAAGAAGAATTTGATATAGAAATCCCAGATAGTGATGCAGAAAAAGTTGTAACAGTAGAAGATGTAGTAGAATACATAAAAGAAAATGTAAAATAACAAAATCTATAAAAAAGCTACAGAAAAAGTATTATTTAATATTTCTTCTGTAGTTTTTTATATTGTAAGAAAGTTCTACATAGCATACTTTATTTGTAATTGCTGAAGCTCAATATACTAAAAATCCGAGTGGGAGGGTTTTCTGTACAAGCTACAATTGCTCGATTTGAGATTTTCTCCTTACAGTCGAAAACTCAAATCGAGCGAGAACAAATTAAAGAAAATTTATGATTTTCTTATTTATGCCTAGTTATATTATCTAAAAGAGTAAATGGTATTAAAGTTTTTTATAAAATAGTAAAAATAATCAAAAACAGTGTTTTTGTCAATATCATCTGATATATATATTGGAAGACTAATCAAATCAGTAGAATCAGTATAAACATCTATATTTCCAATAACAGTTCCTTTATTAATAGGAGCAATAAAATCTCTATTAACATTTATAGTAAATTGAATATTATCTTTTTCATCTTTTCTTATTGGAAAAATAGAATTATTTAAATCTGAAAAACCAATATCAAGATTACAATTAAAGCTTTTTTTATTAATAGAAAAAGTTTCAATATTCTGTGATTTCCATTCTTCAAATTTAGAATTAACAATATCTTTTATATCAACATAATCAAAATTACTAAAAGCATATTCAATAAGTTTAACACTATCTTGAGTTCTAAAATTTTTAGTATCTGCACCTAAAACAACAGAAATAATATCCATATTACCTCTTTTACAAGATGTAACCAGACAACGATTCGCACCATTTGTAAAACCAGTTTTTATACCATATACACCATTTAAATTTCCAAGTAACTCATTTGTATTAGATAAATTTTTAGGATTACCATTAATTGTTACAGTATAATTTTTAGTACCAACTAATTGTAAAAAAGTTTTATTTTTCAAAGCATAATCAGATAATTTTGCTAACTCATAGGCAGTAGTATAGTGATTGTCAGAATCTAATCCATGGGGAGATTCAAAATGGCTATTTAATAATCCAAGTTCTGTAGCCTTATTGTTCATAAGACTAGAAAATTCAGGTATACTTCCTGCTGTACACTCTGCAAGTGCTACTGCTGCATCATTTCCAGAACATAACATTAATCCATATAATAAATCATGAATAGTAATTTTATCTCCAGTTCTTAAACCTAATCTTGATCCCCCAGTATTAGCAGCTTTTTTAGAAACTTCAATTGTTTTATTTAAATCATCCATCTCAATAACAACTATTGCAGTCATTATTTTAGTAGTTGAAGCCATTTTTACTTTATTAAATTCATTTTTACCATAAAGGATTTTTTTACTAGTTCTATCTAAAACAATACAAGAACGAGAATTTAGTTTAAGGTTTTCTTTTGTACTAGAATGTTCAGTTTGAAAAGAAGAAGTCTCAAGTTCATTTTCAAAATTCAAATCATCTGCAAAAACAGTTATATTATAAAATAGAAAGGAAAAAATAAAAATGATAATAAATAATAGTTTTAATATATTTTTCACTAAAATCACCTATAAAAATATATTAATAATACAATAAAAATATGATTTTATAATAATATGATAATAGGTGAATTCTTACGGAAAAAATAGAAAATTATAAAAGGAAAGTTTTATAACGAAAAAGTAATACAAATGTAATAAAAATAACTTATAAAAATATATTTTTTAAAGTAGCTTTCCGTAATAAAAAATGCAATAAAATAGCATATTTTAAAAAATTATACTAAACTATATTGACATAATCAAAATACATAGTAAAATATATATAGGTATAATAATTTAAAATAAAAGGAGAGGAAAAATGCGAGTAAAAATTAAACCAATAATAGTTATTAGCATAATTATATTTTTTATACTAAGTTGTTTTAAAAATATAGTTTATGCTGATAGCATAATACATTTTTCAGTTACTGAATTAATGTCAAGTGGTATGGGATACGCAATCGGGAACCCATATGATAGTGATACAAAAGCAAAAGGAGCAAAAATTTGGAATATAGTTGAATATGATAGCGAGTCACATATAGTGCCATCTACTATTTTCTGTGTAAAAGCTGGAGTAGGATTTTCTGACACAAAAAAAGGGGAAGATTATGATTTAGCTTTTAATTTTAAAACAGAAAAAGAGCAAATAAGGAATCAAAACGAAATATTAAAATCAATTGTAGATGGAACAGTAACTTATAATGGTAAAACAGTAAAGGTATATAATGCTATTTTGGCTATATTTGATATTTTTTATATACCAGACGAATCAGAAGCTAAAGAAAAAGAAGCTTTACTACGTGCAGCAAACATTATACACATGCCAGATTGGACAGATGAATGGGATGTTATATTAAACGATGATGATATTAAAGCAGTTGAACAATCTGCTTTGTGGTATTTTACAAATTATGAAGAGAGTTTATTTAATAAAATAGGAAAATCAGGATGGTTAAATTATACAACAGATGGAAGAAATTATACTAGTTTAAGTGATTATAATTTAGAAACACGTGAAGGACAACAAAGACAAATACAAGCCGAATTATTATATCAATATTTAATAGAAACAGCAGTAGAAAATGCACCTAAATATGAAACCTCAACAGAGGGAAACGCACCAGCAACAGTAAATACAACTTCTTTAAATTATAAAGCTAGTGGTGAAAATTATATAGTAGGACCAATAAATATCAGTGAAGGAACAAATAAAGTTCCATATACAATTGAATTTCTTGTAAAAGATGGTACAAAAACAATTACAACATATAGTTTATTAGATCAAAATGAAAGACCTACAACAAGTACAGTTAAGGATTTAGTTGGAAGCGATTTTTATATATCAATTCCTAAAAGTAGTATAACAATAGCTGATTTAAATGTAGAAATTAATATAAATTACAGTGATACCAACTTAACTTTATATGGATCAAGCAAAAATAATTCTGCACAACCTTTAGTAAAACCAACTAAAGGACCAGTTTCAATACCATTTAAATTAAAGACAACAACTAAGAATTTTGATTTATCTTTAAGAAAATATATAACCAAAATTAATGGTGTAGAACTTACAGGTGTTAATTCAAGAGTACCAGTAATAGATGAAGGAACTCTAGCAAGTGAAACAACAGCAATATATAAACATAAAAAAGAACCTGTACCTGTAAAAACAGGAAATATAGTTACATATAAAATAACAATATATAATGAAGGTGAAAAAGAGGGAAGAGCTACAAGAATTATTGATCAATTACCAACAGGTGTAAAATTCAAAAATATTGTAAGTGGAAATTTTAAATTAGGATCTTATAATGAAAGTGATAATAGACTAACTTTAGTTAGAAAAGATGGAAATACTAGTAACTTAAGTGCTTATAGTAGTGGACATTTAAGTTCAAATTCTGAAACTATAGAAATCGAATGTGAAGTAATAGCAGTTGTAAGCATAGAAAAAGATCAGATCTTAACAAATGTTGCTTGGATAGATGAAGAAGTAGATAGTGAAAGTAATATAATAATTACAAACCAAGTAAAAGCAGATAGAGACTCTGAACCAAGTACCGTTCCAGCAGTAAATAAAGATAATATGTCAGATTATACAGGAAATGGAAATAAAGAAAACTTAAACGATTCCGAATATTACTATAAAGGTCAACAAGATGATGATGATTTTGAAAAATTAATTTTACCAAAAATGGGATTTGATTTAAGTCTAAGAAAATTCATAATAGCATCAAGTGAAGACACAACAATAGAAGATAAAGAATACTTAAAAAATGAAGATGGAACCTATAAAAGAGAACCAAAAGTAGATACATCAAAATTAAACACAAAAGATGAAGATGGAAAATTAATAACAACTGCAATATATGAACATACAAAAGAACCATTAATAGTAAAAAGAAATGACATAGTAGTATACATGATAAGAGTATACAATGAAGGAGAAGAAGACGGATACGCAAGTGAAATAAAAGATCATTTACCACCATATTTAGAATATGTAACAGGAGAATTCAACACAAAATATGGCTGGGAAGTATCTGAAGATGGAAGAACAGTAACAACAAGATACTTACAAGATCAAATAATAAGAAAAATAGGTATAAATACAGAAGGAAAAATACAGTTAGACTACAAAGAAGTACCAATAATGTGTAAAGTAAAAGAAATAGCAAAAGAAAACACAAAAATAACAAATATAGCAGACATAACAGAATATAGAGATGAAGACAAAAATATAGCAACAGACAGAGATTCACAAAGTAATAATGTAAGCTTACCAAAAGATGAAGACTTACCAACATATAAAGATGACGAAAAGGGAAGTTATATTCCAGGGCAACAAGATGATGACGATTTTGAAAAAGTAATAATACCTGAAGAACCAGAGCCAGAGAAGGAATTTGACTTAAGTTTAAGAAAGTTCATAATAGCAACAAGTGAAGACACAACAATAGAAGATAAAGAATACTTAAAAAATGAAGATGGAACCTAT
>CAQPRV010000108.1 GCA_948857205.1 uncultured Clostridia bacterium | reverse complement strand
TTCCATTATTGTACAATTGTACCATTTGTAATTTAAATTCTTCTGTAAATTCCCTTCTTTCTCTTCTTGACATGTTAATACCTCCATTTTTATTTTAACATGTCCTTATCTTTTTTGTCTAATTTATTATAACCAATCCACTGCTTTCAATAATTATGTAATGGAAGGTGGAATGTCAGGCTCTTATTTATATAATTCCATAGAAAGAAAGTATGATTATTTAAATGATATTTATAATACATTGATAGTTAGAGATATTTTTGAAAGAAATAAAATAAAGGATGAAAAACTAATGAGTTCATTAAACGATTTTTTAATGGATAATATATCTAATAGAACATCTTTAAGAAATGTTGCTAATTCATTAAATAATATTAATTTAGAGACTAATCATAAAACTGTTGGAAATTATATTGAATATTTGTGTGAATCATTTGCTTTTTATAAAATAAGTAGATACGATATAAAAGGTAAAAAATATTTAAATAGTGATGAAAAATATTATTTATCTGATCATGCATTTAGATATGCTCGTTTAGGTACAAAATCTTTAGATTATGGTAGAGTATATGAAAATATAGTTGCAATTGAATTAATGAGAAGAGGATACGAAGTATATACAGGGATATTATATAATAAAGAAGTAGATTTTATAGCGTTAAAAAGAAATGAAAAAATTTATATTCAAATTTCAGATAATATAGATTATGAAGAAACTCTAAAAAGAGAAGTAAATCCATTATTACAAATAAAGGATGCTTATCCTAAAGTAATAATAGCTAGAACAAAACATGAAGATTATCAATATGAAGGTATACAAATATATGATATTGCTAAATGGCTTATGAAATAATAAATATGGTTTCTAAAGTCAATCCAAAAAAGAAAAATTAATAAAAAATAAGGATTTAGGAAATTTTTATAAATTATCTAAAGTTATATAATTTTTTTTCATTATGTGATTAACTATAATGAAAAAAATCCAACGAGGCATAAACTAAAATAAAGAAAGGTTGAAAGGTGATAAAGATGTTTATACTTGCACAAATAATTGGAGTAATTGTTCTTATATTAACTGTAATAAGTATCCAATTTAAAACAAAAGAAAAAATATTAATGTGTCAGATAGTTGCAAATTTATTAATTTCTATACAATATTTTTTATTAGATGCTTTAACAGGAGGAATAGTTTCAATAATTAATGTCATAAGATGCATCATATTTTATTTTTATAAGAAGAAAAATATGAAACCATCTATAGTATTTTTAGGAATATTTATTATAGTTGCAGTAATTTCTGGAATTTTAACATGGCAAAGCATATTTAGTATAATACCAATTATTGCTTCAATTGTATTTACATATGGTTTATGGCAAGACAATATCAAAATTACTAGAATATGTACGGCAATTACGGCTGGAAATTGGTCAATATATAATATCATTGTTAGAGCTTATGCAGGAACAATTCAATCGGTAGCTGAATGCATTTCTGCAATCATTTCAATAATTAGACATAAAAATCAAAAAAATATTGACAATCAATAGATGTAGGAATGAGAAATGATTTTTAAAGGATTGTAACATTTTACTAGATATATGTAAAAATATAGGTATTTGGCTATTTTATATATTGCTCCTACTCCTTTTTGCACAAAACTTTGATAATCGGAAACTTTTTTATCCATAGTTAAAGACAAATTAATTGTAGTTAATGTAAAATTACATAAATAAATATAATTTGCATAAAATATAATATATTTATTATATTCTATAACTTGACAATAATAGCTAAAAAATAGTATAATAAATATAGAAAATCGTGGTGTTTCACAGCCATTGAGAAATGAGAAAGTTATAAATCGGGTGTTTCACAACCTTATAATTGAGAAAGTTATAAATCGGGTGTTTCACAACCTTATAATTGAGAAAGTTAAAATCAAGAGAAGGTATCCTTTGTGATATACTTCTCTTATTTTTTAGATAGGAGATTAATTATGAAATTAAATTTATATAGTATAAGTGATAATTACATAAAATATTTAAGACAATTTGATGATAAAATTTATGACAATAAAGAAGATATTAGAAATTATGAAAGAAAATATTTAGGAATTGTTTTAACTGTAAATGAATTCAATTACTATATTCCAATGTCATCTCCTAAAAAATCAGATTATTTAGATTTTGAGAAAAAAATTATTAGAAAAGACACTAAAACTATAATAAGAATACATGAGGGTGATCGTTTATATGGAACATTAAGAATAAGTAACATGATTCCTGTACCAATAACAGAATTAGAACCATATATAATATCAAACGAAAATGATTTAAAGTATAAGCAAGTTATACTTGGAGAATTAAGATATATTAATAATAACTGTAATAAAATTGTAAAATATGCAAAAACAGTATATAACCAAAAAATTAAAAATATCGACATAGGATATATAAAAAATACTGTTGACTTTAAATTACTGGAAAAGAAGTTAAAAGAATGGAATAAAGAAAAATAACTATATATCAAGGATACAAACAGAATCTGCGAAAATTGCTAGAAATTATAGAGAAAAACAAGAAACGCAAGCATATAATCAACCACTACAATATCAAGAAAATATAAAATAATTTGAAAAAATTTTGTTAAAACATAATAAAAACAAAATTATAAAAACTTATATAATTAAAATTTAATTTTACTTTTATGGAATAATTGTATTTTATTTCTTCAAATAGGAAATTTGAAATTTTAATTTTGTGCAAAGTTGATTATTTGTAATGAATTTTCTAAAAACGAACATTTGTTAATTGAAATTTTTGATAAAATTATTAGATAAAAATATAAAAAATTATACAGATGTTAAATTAATGAAAGATTAGTTTTGTATAGAGTATATAATAAAAATTTTATATAACTGTTGATTTTATTATAAAAATATTATATATTAGTAAACATAGGAAATGAGATATAAGCAGTATAGGTGCTACCACTTTACATACACAGTTTTTACTGTGAGAATGGAGGTGGTGCTATGGAAATATTATTAATACAGATAATAAAGTTACTATTCTTAAGTTTAGTAACAATTACTATCATAGCAATTGCCTTAATCATAACTTTGGTTATTATTTTGAGCAAATAAAAAAATGCACCACAGTATGCTTCGCCAAGCTATGTGGTGTATATCATATATCTATATGGTAGCACACATTTCTGTGGCTCTCATTTTCTATATTTATTATATACATTTTTTTTACTTTTGTCAAATCAATTTTTAACTAACATTGAATAAAAAGTGAAAGAAAATTCATTCGAACTAGTAAAATCTAGTTCTTTTTTTGTTGAAAGGATAGTGATTAGAAATGGGAAAAACAGATTTACCATTAAAGAGAATAGAAAGAAAAAAATTATTCAAAAGAGAATCTGCTAATAAAGCATTAGAAAATAATAGTAAAAGCAATAATACAGATAATTTACCAGATATAAGCAAGATACTATTAAACAATGATAAAATTTGCAATATATCTGAAGAAAAAAAATTTAATGTAGTATAATTTTTATTTTTCAAAAAACTTGCTGAAGTAGGGAAGATAGGGGAGTTAAGAAATATAAGATAAAATATTTGTAATATTTTAAAACTTTATAAATTTAGAATTTTTAAATTTTAAAAATATGAGTAGCAATGCTAGAGAAAAATTTTGTCCAAAGTAATAAAAATAATTTTAGAATATTAAATATTAAATTTAAAATATAAAAAATAAAATTTTGTATCAAATTATAAATTTTAATTTAAAATTTGTTGGCATAAAAATTTATTTTTGAAAATATTTTTAATTTTTGATTTTGCAATTACCATATCATATTTAGATTTGCAAAATATTGATACAACTGAAAAAACTGAAAAACGGTAAAATAATGAGCTACGAAAATCGATTTTAAGCCATTTTAAAAAATTAGCAATGTAACTTGTCATTAAAAAAAACAAGCTAATTTTGAAGTTAAGCTTTAAAATCAATTTTAAGTTGTTTTTTTACAAAAGATATATAACGTATTAGATAAAATTATGAATAATTTAGAAATAAGAAATAAAAATTAATAAAAGATAACTTATATTTAATAATAAGATTATAGATAATAATCATAAGTAATGGAATAAATAAGAACAAAATTAATATGGTATATATTTTGCCCCTATCTCTTTTTACACAAAACTTTGATTTTGTGCAATGTTGTGTTATTCAAAAGAGCAAGCTATAATATCACTTGCTTACTACCTCTCCTAAAAATTTTAAGTATATAAAAACTTAATTATCGTTATAACCATATTCTTTGCTTTTAAACACTTTTTTCCAATAAGCTTCTCTTTCTAGAACTTTATTTGTATCTATTGTTTTTGGAAATATTTCTAAAATTGAATATTGAAAATTATCTTCAATATAAGAAATTCCATTTGATTTCACTAAATTACACAATTGCTTATTAGGGTAATTTCCATTTTCAACTTCATCTTTATCATAACCATCTTTTAAATATACTTTCCATCTACCATAAATTCCATTTTCGCCATATGCTGAACCTATATATAATTTTCCTGTATGCATATCGGTAATAACATATACTCCATATACACTACTTAAAGCACTTCTCCATACATCTGAGTCAATTATTTGTTTTAAATCTTTGTATTGTTTTGAAACATATTCAAAGCCTCTAAATTCGTCTACACAATCCAAATAAGGTTTCTTTTTAATTTCATATACTTGAATATTATTTATAATATTTTCATCAATATAATACCAATTTTGTCCTAAATTCTTAAAATCAACCACTAATCTTCCAAAGTATTTTTCAAATTCTTTTAAAGTTTCAGCTTTAGCTATATTTTCTTCTGTAGAAATGATTTTGTGGACGTTTACAAACAACCATTTGTGTGGCAATATCTCTATAAATTGAAAAATTATATCATTATCTTGAATACGTTTTTGTTTATTTGACCAAACTGTTAATAAACTATCATTAAATCTTTTTCCTTCTTTATTTTCTTTATACCATTCAACAAAGTTATATGTAATATCATCATATTCTTTATATTTATTAAATCTTAATTTAATTCTTCTATCAGGAAATTTATTTCGTATTCCTTCAAAATCTAAAATATCTTTTAAAAAAATTTTTTCTTCTTCTAACATCTTTATAAATCCCTCTCTTAGTTACATATTTATATTTTTTATATATAAATTTTCCTTTTTCTTTATCTATTTTTGGATTAATAAGGGCATTGTATTGATTTATTGTATTATTTTTATTTAAATTTCTTTAAATAATCATCAATTTTATCAATAAATTCATCGTTATTTCTAGTTTGTGTCATTTGATAGATAACTTGTTCTGTAACATCCGCAACTGGCATACTATTCATGGCTTTTCTTAAAGCAAATACTGTTTCCTTTTCTTTAGGTGTTAATAGTAAGTCTTCTCTTCTTGTTCCAGATTTATTTATATCAATTGCTGGGAAAATTCTTCTTTCTGATAATTTTCTGTCTAAATGTACTTCCATGTTACCAGTTCCTTTGAATTCTTCAAAGATTACATCATCCATTCTACTTCCTGTTTCAATTAAGGCTGTTGCTAATATTGTTAAACTTCCACCATGTTCTATGTTTCTAGCTGCTCCAAAGAATTTTTTTGGTTTGTGTAAGGCTGCTGGATCAATTCCTCCTGATAAAGTTCTTCCAGATGATGGTATTACTAAGTTATAGGCTCTTGTAAGTCTTGTTATGCTATCTAATAATATTACTATGTCTTTTCCTTGTTCTATTAGCCTTTTTGCTCTTTCTAAAACCATTTCTGCAACTTTTACATGATGTTCTGGTAGTTCATCAAAGGTTGAATGGATTACTTGTCCTTTTATTGAACGTTTCATGTCTGTTACTTCTTCTGGTCTTTCATCTATTAATAATACTATTAATTCTACTTCTGGATTATTTATTGTTATACTGTTTGCTACTTTTTTTAGTAGGGTTGTTTTTCCTACTTTTGGTTGTGCAACAATCATTCCTCTTTGCCCTTTTCCTATTGGACACATTAGGTCTATTATTCTTGTTGCATATTCGTTTGAGTTTGTTTCTAGTTTTAATCTTTCATTTGGATATATTGGTGTTAATTCGTCAAATCTTTTTCTTTTCATTGCTTTTTCTGGATGTTCTCCATTTACTTCACCAACAAATATTAAAGATGGGAATTTTTCGCCTTCTTTAAATCTTGATATTCCTTTTATTATATCTCCTGTGTCTAGTCTAAATCGTCTTATTTGTACCATTGATACATATACATCTTTATCACTTGATAAGAAGTTGTCTCCTCTTAAAAATCCATATCCATCTGGTAATATGTCTAATATTCCTTCAACTATTACATCATCTTCGTTGGTTAATTTGTAATCTACTATTCTATTACCTTTTGAGTCATAGGTTGCTTTTTCTTCGTTTAAATTTAAATTTGTATTGGTGTCTTGTATTTTTTCTTCTGCTTGTTCTGGTAGTATTTGTTTTAAGACTTCTATTAATTCTTCTTTTTTTAATTTCGATATATTTTTTATGTTGTTTTCTTTTGCTAAGGCTTTTAATTCTGTTATTGTTAATGAGTTTAAATCTATCATATGTTCCTCCTTTATTTTTTTGTTTTTGTTTGGGATTTTTTTTAGAATTAAATTATAAATAGAAATTATATTTTAAATTATAACATATTTTTTTGTAGAAATAAATATATTTGTTCTAAAAAGATTAAAGAATGCAATTTTAATAATTACATTCCATTGTCTACATATACTCTTTCATTTGGATAATACATATCAAGTTTTTCTCTTGCTGTTTGTTCTATAAATTCTAAGGAATTAACATCTTCTTTCTTTTTTGCTAGTTCTTTTTTGTATTCTTCTTGTACTTCTATTTTTTCTGTTAAATCTTCTATGTTTTTACTATATTGGTTTAGAGTTTTTTGTTGTTCTATTATTATGTATAAGATATATATGGCTATTATTAAAATAAATAAGATTTTATAAATTTTTCTGGTTTTTTTCATAAGTAATCTTCTCTCCAATTCTAATGTGCAAATCCGTATGGATATCCCTATTTATATTATTCTACATTTTCTTTTAAATTCCTTCCTTTATTCTTAATTTTCTGCACTATTTTTTATTTTTGTTTTGGTTTTTACTTTATTATGGATTTTATTGAGAGATTTTGTAGAAATTTTCCTGATATTTATAATACAAAAGGAAATCGGTTTAAAAAATACTTTTCTTATTAGTTTGTATATGAATTTAAATGGTATTATTACTATATTAAAGATTTTTATTACAAGTTTTTTTATAAAAGTAATAATGGATACATTGATTTTTATTACATAGCTACTAAAGAATAACATATATAATAAAATTCCTAAAATAATTCCTACAAATAGGAATAAACGGATTTCTCCATTATTGAAGGTAAATGTAGAATATAATATAATAAATCCTGTTAAAATCCAAAATATGATATCTTCTATATAAGTTACAAGATCTTTTGTCTTAAAGGATTTTCGTAAAATTCTAAAAAAGTCAAATAATAATCCAATTATAATTCCATTTACTGTGAAAATCAAAAATAACTTAGCTTGTGTGGTTATCATTTAATTATTTGACCTCCTTTTTTTATTTGAATATTTTACTCATTAAACTTCCTTTGCTTTTTTCTGTAGTTTTTTCACTATAGTTTAATGAGGATATGTCTCCTTCTACTATAACTTCAGATGTATCTATACTTAGCTTATTTATTCTTAAGTTTTCTCCTTTCACAGTAAGTAGTCCTAATTCTGTTTCTAATATTACTACTTGGTCATCAAAGCTTAGTACATCTAATACACCAGATATACTTAATTTTCCTCTATTTTCTAATATTAGATTTTGTATAACTCCTGTAGAGTTTATTGTTTTTCTTTCTTCTATTGTCATATCCCCTACCTCCTTATTTTTTCTTGCTAAATTATATATATTCACAGTTTGTCTAGTTTAGAACTAAAAATTAGAATTAAGCCTTTCTTACAACCTAATTTACTAATATATAAGAACAAATAATAAAATCAAAGATTTTATTATTTGTTCTCGCCCAATTTGAGTTATCTTTTTATAACACTAAAAGTATTTAGATTATATAATAACTAATTCATGAATTTTATTTAGTACCTCATCATCTACAACATTTTTAAAGGTAATGGAAATTTTAGATTCTGATACATCAAATTCTAGCATTTCAAGTTTTTCATATTCGATTATTTTTAAAATATTCTTTATTATATTAACATTTCTAATAATACCATTTCCAACAATTGAAATTCTAGAAACGTCTTTTTTTACTACGCTTTTAACAGTATTTTCTTCTATGATATCAGAAATTACAGTACCTGGTTTATTATTAAAAGTAGATTTTGTAATAATAGGAATTTTGAATTTATCGCCTATTTCTATACATCGATTATGAAGAACTTTTGCTCCTTCACTAGATATTTCTAGCATTTCATTATAGGATAAGGCTGATAGTTTTTTTGATGTTTCTACTTTATTTGGATCTGTTGTATATACACCATCAACATCTGAAAAAATGTAACAATTCTTTGCTTTTAAAGCTGCTGCTATTGCTAAGGCTGTTGTATCTGAACCTCCTCTTCCAAAAGTTGTTATATCTAAATTTTCATTTATTCCCTGAAAGCCTGCAATAATCACAATTTTTCGTTTTTGAAGTTCTTTTGTAATTCTTGATGTATTAATTTTTTCTATTAAAGCATTCTGATTTGTATTGTTTGTATATATTCCAGCCTGCCATCCAGTTAAGGATATTGCATCATATCCCATACTATTTAGTAAAATACTTAATTTAGCTATTGATATCTGTTCTCCTGTACTTAATAATGCATCCATTTCTCTATTACTTATGTTTGTAGATAATTCTTTAGCTTCTGATATTAATTTGTCTGTTGTTTTTCCCTGTGCAGATAGTACAACAACGATATTATTTTCTTTATTATATAAATCTATTATTTTATTAGCAACTGTTTTAAGTTTTTCATTACTTGCAACAGAGCTACCTCCAAATTTCATAACTATTGTGTCCACTTGGACCACCTCTTTAAAAAAATATAAAGAGCTTATTTAATTAAATATAACTCTTTATATTATATGTTCTATTTTGAAATTATGTCTATTTTTTAGATTTGTGATTTTAAATAATTTTCCATGAAATCATCTATTTCACCATTCATTACCGCTTCTACATTACCTACTTCATAATTTGTCCTGTGATCTTTTACCATTGTATATGGACAAAATACATATGAACGAATTTGACTTCCCCAAGCTATATCTTTCTGGTCTCCTTTTAAATCTTCAATTTTTTCTTTTTGTTCTTTTTCTTTTAAATCTAATAATTTAGATTTTAGCATTTTTAAAGCAGTTTCTCTATTTTGAATTTGTGAACGTTCTGATTGACAAGCTACTACTATATTTGTTGGTATATGTGTTATTCTTACTGCTGAGGAGGTTTTATTTATATGTTGACCTCCAGCTCCAGAGGCTCTATAGGTATCAACTCGTAAGTCATCTGGATTAATTTCTATTTCTATATCATCTGTTATTTCTGGCAATACTTCAACAGATGCAAAGGAAGTATGCCTTCTCCCACCACTATCGAAAGGTGATATTCTAACAAGTCTATGGACACCTTTTTCGCATTTCATATATCCATAGCTATTTTCACCAATAATCTCAAAGGTCACACTTTTTAGTCCTGCCTCTTCCCCATCTAAATAATCTAATTCTTTTATTTGATAACTATTTTTTGTTGCCCATCTTGTATACATTCTATATAACATTTCTGCCCAATCTTGAGATTCGGTTCCACCTGCTCCTGGATGTATAGTTATTATAGCATTATTGTTGTCATATTTTCCTGATAATAAAGTTGTTAGTTCAAACTTTTCTAGTTCTTTCTTTATATTGTTTGTATTACTTATTATTTCTTTTTCTATATCTTCATCTGCTTCTATCTTTACTAATTCTGTCATTTCTAATAAGTTATCTATTTCTGTTACTATCTTATTATAATTTGTTATTTTATTTTTTAATTGTTTTATTTTTGATAATACTTTGTTTGAGTTTTTGGAATCTTCCCAAAAATTAGGTTGGGCAGTTTCTTGTTCTAATTTTTCTAGTTCTTGTTCTAATTTAGCAAGGTCAAAGAGATTCACCCAATTCTTTTATTTTTTGTTTCATTGTTTGAAGTGATCTTGTGTTTTCGTCTAATTCTATCATTTTACCACATCCTATCTTATTTATTTTTCTATAAAGTCTAATACATCTTTATAAACTATTTTATTATTTGTTTCATTTAATATTTCATGTCTCATTTTATCATATAATTTATACCTTTCTTTATTATACTCGCAATTTTTCATAAATTCTACTAATTTTTGAAATTTGTTTGTATTTAGTATTATTAGATTTTTATCGAATATATATTTTTTATATTCCATCTTTCCTTCTGTTACATTTTTTTATATTTAAAGTTAAAAATAAAGCTACCTCAATTTAGGAGTAGCTTCATTTTTTTCAAAATTCAGAAGGCTTCATTATTTTGAATAGTGACGATTGCACTTCTTCAAAATCTTTATCACCACTAATTAGAATATCTGCTTTTCCAATAATTGCTACTTCTATGATATGAATGTCATCGTTTAAATACTACACTATATATATTTTTTAATATATAACAAAGTTAATTTCTACAAACATAATTCATCTATTATTTGTTTGTATTGTTCGACCAATTTGTCTAAATTTTCTATTGTAATATATTCATTTGCTTCATGTGCATTAATTGGTCCTGTACCAAGTATGTATCTATTTTTTGACTGTATAAAACTAGCTTCTGTTATAAAATTTGTTGTTTTACTTTTTTCACTTTCAGTTATAAAAGGTTTAATATCATTTAGTATTTTATATTTAAATTTATACTTTTTTTGTAAATTATTTATCATTTCAAAAATCTTTATTCTATGTTCTTCATTTATTATTCTAAAGTCTATATATGTTGTACATATATTTGGAACAATATTTATGCTTTTGCCTCCATCTATTTTTCCTATGTTCATAGTTGTATAGGGAATATCAAATCTATTATCAGTTTCAAGTTTTAAGGTATTATGAAATTTTTTTAATTCTTCTAAAAACTCCATACATTGCTCTATTGCATTTATTCCATTTTCTGGATTACTCGAGTGCGCCGATTTTCCTTTAAAATCAATTTTAAATTCTAATAAACCTTTGCTTCCATTCATCATTTCATTATTAGTTGGTTCTCCTATTATCATGGTTTTTGGCATTTCTATATTTAATTGATTTATTTCTTTTATTCCCTCAAATCCTATTTCTTCATCATAAGTAAAAAACAACTTAATTCCATAATTTAATTTGTTCCAATCTGTATCTAATACTGCTTTTAAAATTGCTGCAATACCACCTTTCATATCACAAACACCTAAACCATATAATTTATTGTCAATTTCGATTAGTTCTAAAGGATTATATATCCAATCACTTCCACCTTGTACAGTATCAGTATGTCCTAAAAATCCTAAATTATATTTTTCCTTTATACTTATAATTAAGCACTTAGTCTTATATTCTGTTTTAAATCCCTTTTTTTCTAAAATTTGTTGAATATAGTTGGTTATTTTTTCATTTTCTTTGTCCTTATAGGTGTCAAATTGAACTAAATTTCTTAATATTTCTTTTGACTGCATACTATTCCTCCTCTATAATTCCACTAATAATAGCATTTTTTATATAGTTCTTATTTCCTTCAAGTTCAATATTAATACTATATCCTGATGGTTGTATTAGTTCTATTTTTTTATCTTTGTTTTTCAAATAATTATATATTGCTATTCCTAAACTACCACTACCACATGCTGTTTCATAAAATACTGTATCTATCTCTTTTACCCAAACAATAGGATTTATTTTTATTTTTCCTGATTCTTTTTCTAATAACATTATTCCTATCGCTTTTTCTTCTGAAGCAATTTCTGTTATCATTAATTGTTTTAATTCATTTTTAGTTGTTTCTTCATTTTCTCTTAATTTTTGAATATATTTTTTTGATTTTTCTTCATCTAAAATAGCTATCAGTATTCCATCTATCTTTACACAAGTAAAGTCATTTTTTGTTTCAATTAAGTCTTCTATATTTTTACCTATATCTAATTTTACTTCTACTTTATTATCATTTAATTTTCTACCTATTAATTTTTTATTAGTTCCTGATACTGAAAGTTCAACTTTTTCTTTATTTTCCTTTGAATATTCATATATAGCACATCTAGTTGCATTCATACAAAATTCTCCACCAGCCATTTCTAAACGATTTATTATATTACTTAAAAATCCTACTTGCTCTACTTGTGAATACTTATCCATTATCATTTTATTAATTAATTTTTTTTGATTATTTGTATACTCACACCCTTTAATTAATGCTGTTTTATTTCCTCCAGGGTTTAAAATATTATATTTGATTTCTCCAATAGAAAGTATTTCCTGTATTGTTTCCATATAATCCTTCATATCTTCAAGTATTTGAAAATTATTTTTCATATCTTTTATAATTATTTTATTTTCTTTTATTTCATTTTCTCCAAGAATTATAACAATTGGAACTTTTTTCTCATTTATAATACTTAATGCTTTTTTTAATTTCAGATTATTCATTTCTATATCAACTTTTACTTCATTTTTTCTTAATTCATCAGCTATTTTTAATGCTAGTGTATTATTTTCCCTTGGAATTATATAAACTTCTGTATTGTATAAATATGTTTGTTTTTCCCTTAATATTTCGAAGATTACATCTAATCCAAAACTTATTCCAACTGCTGGATATTTTTTTCCATCATTTATAAACTCTCCAATCATATTGTCATATCGACCACCACCTCCAATGCTTGATTTTATACTTCCATTTGCAACATACACTTCAAATATTGTTCCAGTATAATATTCTTGCCCTCTTGCAAGTGTTGGTGAAAATCTTACATATTCAGTTAAGTTCAGGTCTTTTATATATCTATTTAATTTTTCAATTTCATTTAATCCTTCTTTTAGTTTTATATTTGAAACATTTTTAATCACTTTATTTAACTCATTAAATTCCATTTTTAAATATTTCATAATAGTTTCTATCTGATTTTCTTTTATTCCAATTTTATCAAATTCTAGCTTTATTTCTTCATAAGATAATTTTTCTATTTTATCTATTATAGTTATGACTTGACTGGTTTTATCATTATCAATATTACAAATTTCAATTATCCCATTCATTAATTTTCTGTTATTATATTTAATAATAATATCTATTCCTAATCTTCTATAACCTTCAACAAATATTGAAATTAACTCTGCTTCAATCATTTGCCCTTCAATTCCTACACTATCAATATCGCATTGTACAAATTCTCTTGTCCTTCCCTTTTTTATAGGTCCATCTCTAAATACTTTTCCTATCTCATATCTTTTATATGGAAGTTTTATATTTGTATTAGATGCTATATATTTTGCAAATGGTACTGTTAAATCATATCGTAATGCTAAATTTCTATTACCTTGATCTGTTACTTTATATATTTCTTTTAAAATATCATTATCTTCATCATATTTTAAAGCTAATATATCATAATAACATAAAATGGATGTTTCTAATGGACTGTATCCATATTTTTCAAAGGTTTCTTGTAAGGTTTTTGAAATAAAATTTCTAATTATTGCATCTTTTCCTCCATAATCGATACTTCCTCTTACATTTTTTAATTCTTCACTTTTCATAAAATTTCCACCTTTCTTTAATTTTTTTGCCCATTTTAAGTTTCAGAGCAAAGAGTTGAGATTTCAAAGGGCTAGCGATTGTAACTTTTTATACAATAGGAAAGATATACTTTTCTATCATATAAAAAATAGATATACAAAAAAATACTATTTATAGTTTTTTTCCTACAAATAGTATTTTTAATATATCTATAATTATATATTTTTAAACTATCGTAGGCACAGTATTTTTAGCCTGTACCTACGCAATTAAGCAATAGTTACAAGCTCCTACGATGATGATGTAATTGGTTTAAAAATATATTTAATTTCATTTTATTTCCTTCTTTCTTTATTTTTATAATTAAAATGATAACATGTTTTTTATAAGATGTCAATATTTTTATCATTTAAAATATCTTCTGCTATGATTAATTTATGATAATGTCTTAAGTAGTAACTTTTAAAAATGTCCCAAAGTGAAAACAATAAGTCACAGAGGTGACAAAATGAGAAAGGTGAATTTAAGAATGAAGGAAGCAAATAAATATGAGATAATCAAGGAAT
>CAQPRV010000107.1 GCA_948857205.1 uncultured Clostridia bacterium | reverse complement strand
TTGCCTTGAACATCCCTCATTTTATATGAAAAGAATTTCTAAATATTTTCCAGTTGCATTCGAATTTTCATAAATATTTTAGATATTTTTTTCCCTTATTAAAATAAATACTCACTAAAAAATCAAGATTTGTAGGACTTAAGTAACTTAGATCAAAAACTATTTATTTTTATTTGCTAACGTTTAGACCTTTAGCCAATTTAAATCCTAAAAATTTATTTTTCTATTCACTATTTATTAGAAATATGTATATTCTCTATTTTAGCCTTCAATTCTCTAGAAACAATATTCTGAATTTGAGCAACTTCTTCTTGTTTCATATCTTTTGAACCAATTATAACACTAACACTTTCTCCATTAACAAAAACAATACAATTACTAAAGCCTTTAGTCTTAATCAAATTCTCACAAATCATAATACTATTTTTAGTATTATTAATCTTAGTAATTTCTTGAGAAGCAGATTGTTTTTGAGTTTCTAAAGAATTAGAGCTATTTAATACCTTTTCATAAGTTTCAAGCATTTGAGAATACATAGAATCCCTATCTAACTTAGATTTAGTAAAATACTCGTCTGAATTAGTACTACTCGTTTCAACAGAAGTACTTGAACTAGAATTAGACTCCTTTATACTATTAGATGTAGTATTACTAATACTATTTGTATTAGTTGTATTATTAACAACATTATTGGAAATTTCACTAGAACTAGTTGTATTATCACTAGTATTATTAGTTGTTATATTATTAATTTCATTAGATGAATTTATTGGTACATCTTCACTTACAACATCATTACTATTAACTAGTTTTGCATCACCAATATCTGCTAGTTGAGTATCATCTTTAGCTTCCATTTGAACACTAGTTTCTAATGAACCTTTGTCATTAAAGTTTGTTGTATAATTTAAATATCCAGCAGTTACTAACATTAAAGCAATTATGTATATAATAACTTGATTTTTCTTAAAAATTTTCATATTTTCTAATCCTTCCTTCAAACAAATTATAAAACTATATTAAAATTTATATATATTAAAAAAATTAAATTTACAATTTTAATACTAATTCATCTCAAACACTTGAATTTTATGTGTTGCAAGTCCTGTAATAGCTTCAACAGCTTGAATTATATTAGTTTTTGTAGTTACATCCTTTGCACCTTTAGCAGTTATAATTGCACCTTCTATTTTAGCTTGTTTAATTTTTTGAGTTATTGGTTCTTTTTGTCCATTTTCTTCTTTATAAATAACATCTTTTTGAGAATCAGTTTCTTGTATCTTTCGTGTTCCACCAGAAGTGTCACTTTCTTCTGTAGTACTTACTTTTGAATTTTCATTATACATAGCTAAAACTTCATTTGATTCAGAATAATTAATACATACTTTTACATCTCCTACTCCTTGTATCTTAGATAATATTTGTTCAAGTTTTTCCTCTAAACTACTATCTTGTGTTATATTATTAGAATTTGTTTCATTTATAGTAGTTGCCAACTTTTTTGTAGCAGTATTATTTTCTTGTTTTGTTGTAGTTTTATTTCCATTCCAAATTATATTTATTACTACTATTGTTATAATTAATACAATAACAAAAAAAACTAAATTTTCTATTTTCTTTTTATCATTTCCTCCAGTTTCATCCCTGTTTCCAATTAATCTTTTTAGCTTATCTCCAAACATTTTTCACTCACCTCGTATTCCTCTATCAAAAATTTTTTTAAATTTTGAATTTCTGCTTTTGTAACATTTTCCTCTTTTTTATCCTCCTTTGATTTTTTATTTTTATCTATAGTAGTATTAACTGTTTTTATCTTTTGAATTTCTGTTATTACTTTACTTTCAACATCCTCTTTTGTTTCTTCTTTAGATTGTCCTTTTTTTATTTTTAACCTAATTTTTGTAATTTTAGTATCATCCTCATTATCGGCAATTTGTGCATTAACTTTACAAGTTATCACTTCATATCCTTTTTCTTTAACTTTTTTTGTTATATCTTTTTCTAATTGTTCAATATATAATTCTTGAATTCTTTTATCCATTGAGGTTTGATCAACCTCTGACGAAGTAGTCGCTGTTGTTGAAAAACTTTCTATATTTAGTTTATCTACATCTAATAAATTTTTATTTTCTACTAAGGGTGATATTATATTAAAAATTATGAATATTCCCATTACAATTCTAATATATTTTTTTGTTTTATTATTTGGTAATAACATTTCTAATATTGACACTATTATTATTGCCATTCCTAAATTTTTTGACCATGAACTGAAAAATTTAATCATTACATATTCCCCTATCTATACATCATTCCACTATTTGATATTTTTAAAACGAGTGCTGTTCCTATAATTATCATAAAAGACATTGCAGATAAGATTCCTAATAAAATCTTAAAAACATCACTTACTTGTTCTAATAAGTTAACTATTTTTTTATCTGCAATTGGCTCAGATACTGCTACAACAACTTTATAGGAGATTGTTAATACTGCTAATTTTAGTATTGGTAAAATACATATGCCTATTACAATTAGTACTCCTAATAAACCTACTGCATTTTTTAAAACTAGTCCACATCCTAAAACTGTGTCAACTGCATCACCTAAAATTTTTCCAACTACTGGTATAGCAGAACTCACTATTGTTTTTGTAGTTTTAGCAGTTATTCCATCTACACTACTTGACATTGTTCCTTCTAGGGATACTATTCCGACAAATACTGTTAATATTATTCCTAAAAACCATACAATTCCTGACTTAAAAAACTTTGAAAGTTTTTCTACATTAACTTGGTCAGATATTTTTGATATTATAATTAGACTTGTAAAGATTAGTACTAAGGGTATTATTATGTCTTGTAGAATATTTCCAACAAATTCAATCATAAATAATATTATTGGCTCTAAAATCCCACTTGTTGCTATACTTCCTGTATACATCATTAAGGTTATTAGAAGCGGGACTAACATATTCATAAAGGCTACTAAATTTGTACAAGTATCTTGAACCATTTTAATTATATCTGTTAAATTGGTCATTATAATTGTTACTATTAATATATATTGAACATAAAAAATTAATTTAGAAATACTATCATTTTCGAGATTTTCACTAATTGATTTTAATATACTATGTATAACGATAATAGCTAGTATACTAGCTATTGCTTTTGTTCCTGAAAATACTTCTTTTCCTAATAAATTCAATATCCTTTTTAGAAAACTAGAGTTATCAATATTTCCTTCAATTGCATCCTCAAATACATCTTTTATATCAATTCCTTCAAAAAATTCTCCTGTATATTCTTTAGCATTATTTATAAAATTTTGAATCCCAAATTCTTCTTGTTGTTCGCTAATAGTGTTTTCTGTTTGATTTGCATAGGTATTATTACTTAATACAATTATAATTAACATCATCAGTAAAATCTTTATTATTTTCTTCATTTGTAAATCTCCTTTGTTTTTGCTTTATGGTAAAATTTTTAATATGACTTCTAGTAGACTTGAAATTATTGGTATAGACATTGATATTATTATTATTTTACTTCCGATTTCAATTTTGCTTGCAATAGCCCCCTCTCCTGAGTCTCTACAAATACTTACTGCAAATTCAGATAATATTGCAATTCCAGTTATTTTTATTAATAAGGTAAGAAATGTACTATTAATTGATGCTTTTGTTGATATACTTTGTAATAAGTTAACAATACCTGTTAGCTTGTCCATTACTAATATTAAAATTAATACTCCTGTTAAAAGGCTTATATAAATTGCGAATTCAGGCCTGTACTGTTTTAATATTATAATTATTATTAGTGCAATTAAAGCAATCCCAATTATTTTTATAACTTCCATGATTTCCTCCAAATTGTCAATTTTACATTAATTTTTAATTTAAATAATTAGAACCCTTTTTAAGCAAGCAAATATGTATAAAAAGTCATGCTATTAAATTTAAAAATTAACTGTAATATTTCAATAATTCTTTTTAGTATAGTAGCTTTGGAGTAATTGTTCAAAATCAGAACTAATTTATAAGTTAAAAATTGTTCTAACAGTATTAAATAATACACTAATTTCTTTAATAACCATAGTTAAAACAATAACTAAACCAGCAAGAGTAGTCATCATTGCTTGATCTTCTCTCCCTGCTCTTACTAAAACCTGATGCAAAACTGCAACTAAAATACCAATTGCTGCTATCTTAAACAATAAATTTATATCCATAAAAAGTCTTTCCTTTCATTTTAGGATTTAATATATACTTTTAACATAAAATAATAACAATAGCTAAACCAACAGTTGTTCCTAATCTACTATATAATTTTTCATTTTTATTTTTTTCTTCTCTTGCTTCTGTTATTTGTGCTTCCAAAAAGTTTTGTGTAATCTCTATTTGACTTATTTGACCATCACTATCAGTTTGCCCTAATAATTTTGATAAAGTATTTAAAATATGTTTATCTTCATCTTTTAAATTTGTATTTGATTCTTTTATAGCTTCTTCCCAAGCTATATTAGCATTCTCTTGTTTCATTTTTTCCTTTGCTAATATAAATATATTACCAACATTTTTATTTATTCCCTTAGAAATCTCTTCAAAAATCTGTGGTATAGGCTCATATGTAAACTTTACTTTTGATTTAAATATATTTAAGGCAGTATTCATTTCTTCCAATTCTTCTAATCTATATAAATATCTTTTAGATAAATATTTTCCTATTAAAGTTGATGACATTAAGATTAAAAATAGTATAAAATACTTTAACATTTGCATATAATACACCTTGTCCTTTTCATTTTTTATATTATATGCATAGTATTTTTTTTTAGAACTAGTTTTTAAAGAACAAATAAGAAAATCAAAGATTTTCTTTAATTTGTTCTCGCCCAATTTGAGTTTTCGACTGTAAGGAGAAAATCTCAAAGGGCTAGCGATTGTAGCTTTTATACAATAGGGAAGTATGACTTTCCTATTATATAAATATAATTTTTTCTATTTGCTTGTTCTCAATTAATTTGTTTACCTCAAAATTGCATTTTAAATCTTCTAGGTTTTTTCCATGCATTGTAAATATTCCTTTAACACCTGATGTTATAGCTTCTCCGTATTGCCTGTATATCTTCTTTTGAGCCAATTTCATCACAAGCAATAATTTCTGGTGCCATTGACCTTATTAACATTTTCATTCCTTTTGCTTTTGTGGTATTTTCTATTACATCTGTTCTTATTCCAATATCATTTTGGGGTATTCCCATATACATCGCTGCAATTTCACCTCTTTCGTCTACTACTCCACAAGTTTTTCCTTGAAAATTCATTTCTTCTATTCCATTGCTTATTCTTCTTATTGCATCTCTTAATATTGTTGTTTTACCTTTCCCTGGAGGTGATACAATTAAAGTTGTATATATTGTGTTTTCTTCCTTATTTATTATTTGCCCAAGTATTTTATTGCTACAGTTAAATACTTCTCTTGCTATTCTAAAGTTTAAGCTTGTAATATATTTTAGATTTATAATCTCATCATTTTCTGTTACTGCTGTTCCTGTAATTCCAACTCTATGTCCCCCTTTTATTGTTATAAAACCTTCACATATCTGATTTTTATAAGCATATATTGAGTTATTACATATTTTTTCTAAAATCTGTAATATTTCTGCTTGTGTTACAATATATTCTATTAATATATCTGCTTGTCTTAATTTTAGTATTATTGGCTTGTTAGCTCTTATTCTTATTTCTTGTATTGTTGTTGATATTTGCTCATTTTGTTGTAAAGTATATAATAATATGTTATATATATTTGTAGGAAAATATTTTATTATTTCTTCAATTCTATTCATTTTTATTCTCCTTCCTCAAAATAAAAACCATAATTAGGATTTATTAATGTATAATTTATCTCTAGCTTCATTATGTTCATAGTTCTAGGTTGTATACAAAAAATCATTGTGCTATGATAACTTTTCTATACTAGAACAGATCAGATAAATCAAAGATTTTTATTTAATTTGTCCATGCCCAATTTTAGTTTCAGAGCAAAGCGATGAAATCTTAAAGGGCTAGCGATTGTATAAAAAAAAAGCATATAATATTATATGCTTTTTTTGGTTTATTAGAACTTTATTTTTTATTTATTACTATTCTATTTATTAATCCTGTGTTTTCGTCATTTTCACATTCAACACTGTAAGTTGAACCTACATCAATTTCGCTTTTAATCAATGTTATATTTTCTTCAGTTGGTTCAAATTCTTCTCCATTAAAATTTATTTGTGAAATATTATTATCTTCTTCATCTGAATTTGATTCATTATTTATTTTAATTGTTTGAAGTAATCCATTTACTGTTGCTCCTCTAATATTTGAACCTTCATATTGTTCAAACAAATTATTGTGTGTTTCTATAGCTAGTTCTCCTAATGAATCTGCAGAATCATTTATTGTATTATTTGCAACTTGAAATAATGAACCTACTAATGGTATACAATACATTAAAGGATTTTGGTTTTCAGTTAATCCTAATCTTTCCATTAATTGTTTATTAACTTCACCTAACCTATTTACAACTGCTGACATTAAACTTTCAACTTGTTCATTATTATAGTCTGATAAATTTAAAAGATTATTATCATTAAAATCTTGTATTTCTACATTATCTACAAAATTAACTTCATTATTATAATAGTATATATAATTTTCTGAACCCATTATAAATCCTAATTCATAATCTTCATTTATTGTTTGTAAAGATTGTAATCCTGAATATTTTGCATTTAAATATACTTTTAAACTTTCATCATCTATATTTACTTCTGCTGACATATTATATTGTTTACTATTTCCATTTTCTAGTTTTTCTATAGTTACTTTTACATAATTATTTATAGCTATTTCAACTTTACTTAATTTTTTATTTTCTACATGAACTGTAATTTGAAGATTTACATCTTGAAATTCTTGAATAGAATTTAATTCTTCTATTATTTCATCAATATTTTCTGTTGTTATTTCTGAAAGTTGTTCTTGCATTTTTATATATTCATTTAATTTTTCTAGTGTTACTTGATCATTTTTTAATGTTTCTAATATTTTTACTAAAATATTTCTTAAGTCTTCTTCAGATAAATTTAGTTGATATGCAGTATTTTTCCCTTCTTTAATTGTAGTGAAATTATTATCATGTAATTGTTCATCTAAAACTTTATAATAAGTATCTTTTATATGTTTTAATTGTTCTTCACTTATTTGTAAATTTTCTAAATTAGTATTTTCAGAGTTATTTGTATTTAATACTTCCCCTAATTTGCTTATATCTGCACCTATATATTTACTTCCTACATAATCTGTTTGTAATCCTACAATGTCTCCTATTTTTTGATATATTATTGGAAATTTAACGTCTTCTGCATAATTTACATTAATTTCTTGATTTATTTTTTGATTAGCATTATCTACTTTTCCTTTTAGTGTTATATTACATTGGTTTGTATTTTCTAATATTTCTTGATTACTTTGTGATTGTATTTCAAAACTAATTTGTCCATTTGTTTCATGTGGAGTTGTTTTTCTTTTTTCAAAATATTGTATTACATCATTATTAACAAATCCTTTTTTCTCATCTGAAGTTTGTGCTAAATATTTAAAAAACATCTTTTTGTTACTATTAAATATATCTGTTGCAAAATAAGCGTATGCAAGTCCTATGCTTAATATTAATGCAATTATTACTACTATTAGTATTATTATTTTTTTATTTTTCTTTTGATTCATTTTTTTAATCTCCTTATTTTTTATTTTATTTTTTTATATTATTATTCTTCCCAATTATGATAAATATTAGACACATCATCTAAATCTTCTAATTTTTCTATCAGTCTTTCCATTTTCTCTGCTCCATTTTCATCTAATGATACTGTTGTTGTTGGTATCATTTGTACTTCTGCTTCTAAAAATTCTAATCCTGCATTCTCTAATGCTTCTCTTACTGTTGTAAAATCTGCTGGATCTGTTGTTATTTCATAAATTTCATCAGATGCTTCAAAGTCTTCTGCTCCATTTTCAATTGCTAATGTCATTATTTCTTCTTCATCTTTGTTAGCAGTTTCTTTTTCTATTATAATTATTCCTTTTTTGTTAAACATATATGATACACATCCTGTTGTTCCTAGGTTTCCCCCAGATTTGTCAAATACATGTCTTACATCTGCAGCTGTTCTATTTTTATTGTCCGTAGATGCTTCTACTATTACTGCTACTCCATTTGGTCCATAACCTTCATATACTATTTCTTCATAGTTTTCATTACTACTTGATGCTTTTTTTATTGCATTGTTTATAGTATCATTTGGCATGTTTGCTGCTTTACATTTTGCAATTACATTTTTTAATTTTGAATTTCCTAATGGATCTGGTCCTCCTTCCTTTACCGCTATTAATAATTCTCTTCCTAGTTTTGTAAATATTTTTCCTCTTGCTGCGTCAGCTTTTCCTTTTTTTGCTTGTATATTGTGCCACTTTGAATGTCCTGACATGATTGATTCCTCCTTCTTATTTTCTTACAGTCATCTATGATTTCTGTATTTTTATTTTTTAACTCTTATAAAAAACGAAGTTATGCGGGTTTGCAGTCACAAATTTAAAACGATTACGCTCAAATTGTGCTAAACTTTCGTATTTTATTTTATGTAAATTTATTATTTGTACAACTCTTACTGGTAAAAATAAGCTTTACAAATTTAACTTGTATTATATTATCATATTTTTTTCTTTTTGTGTAGCATATTTCAAGATTTTTTTTAATTTGTCTCTCATTTTTGATTTTTTAGTCTATTTGTACAAGTCAAGTTATATTATCTTTTTAATATTATGCCATTTAATTCTTAGTAGACATGTATATTTATGAATCATTTTTCATTTAGAATAAATAAGTATCCATTAACTACAATAAATATCACTATAACTCAATTAGTTTTATGTATAGTATAAAAAATTATCATTTTACATATATTTTATTTATCAAAAAAGATAGGATTTTCTCCTATCTTAAACTGAACCTTATATTTATATATAAGTAATACCATCATATTATGGTAAAATAAATTATTCTAATATTTTATTCTATTTAATTATCTTATTTAATTTTATTCTTTTCCTATTTCTGTTTTTGTAGTAAATATTCTGGTTCGAATTGATATGGATCAAATTCCCCTTTTTTATACTTATTAACAAATTTAAATAACTGTTCATCATCCATTTGGCAAATTCGCTTTATCCATATATTTGCTAATAATGCTGGTCTACCACCATTATTAGTTTCTTTTAGTATTTTAGCATCCTCTAAAAATTCTTTATACCCTTTACAATCTTTTGGCTTTTTTATTTGTTTGTCAAATAATTTCATATATTCTTTTGGTCTCATTCTATATGTTTTACACCTATATTCTTTTTTTATTGGCATATTTTTACCTCTTTTTATCTATTACAATTAACTTCAAACTATTTTAAATTACTTCAATATCATTGATTATCTCTTTTTATTATTTATCATTGACATTTTTGTTATTTTTTAAGCATAAATTGTGAAATTTTTAGTAATATATTACTATTCTTCCGAAATAGATTTATATTTTCTAATTTTTATAGAATCGAATTCATCTCTTATCTTCTTCTCTATATTAGTCTTATTAGCATTCTTATATTCTTTATCTAGATTATTATTAACTATTTTCATTTCAAATTCTGTATCCCCATCTATATTAGGAAAGCCATATTCAATAGTACAATTACCGTTTTCCTCCTTCATATTCATATGAATATTCAGATTGTATCTCACTTAACTTTAAGCAATCTCTGTATTGTTCGTCTTGTAAATATTTAATTTCATTCAGCGCTTCCCCTCTTAGTTTCATATTTTTGACTCTTTCACTCATCCATTTTATATCTTCTACCAAATTTTGACTATTATCTGGACTAAATTCCACATTTTTTATCTGTTTAAATACTAATATACCTGTTTCACTATCACTTGATAAATTTAACAAAAACTCAAATCTATTTTTGTTACTAAGTTTACTAGAAGTTATAATATCTATTTTCTCATCTTTATTAACAATATTTTTATCTACCAATTGTCTTTTTATGCACGAAATAATTTTATTATTAACATCTTGCGTTTCTATAGATGTATATTCCATTTCAATATCAATATCACTTCCATTTTTAGTAAGCTTTACTTTTCCATTAAATATAGATTTTTGATTTGTCCAGTCTTTTGTTTGATCTTCTCTAGAAATGCTATAATCAATTTCTACTGAATTTTTATTTTTTGATACTGGCATAACTTCTAAGTTGCAGTTTAATTCATAAGATTTATACTCTGGCAAATTTAATTGTTCTTCTTTTATTTCATCGTCTAATATATCCATTAAAGATTTTTCTGTATTACATTTTATACTCCTAGTTCTTCTCTTAATTGTTTTGTCCTTTGTTTTCTGAGTTTCTAAAATTTTTTCAAACTCACTAGATATCAATAATATTTTAGTCAGTATAGGTATTTCTTTTTCTTTACTATTTTCTGCAACAAATATACCTCTATCATTTAAAATATTTTTCAATTCTGTTGCTTTTACTGTTGAATTATTTAATAATGGTTTTAACTTTTCTCCATATGGTAGTAATACTTCTCTATTTATTTTACTTTCTGCTATTTCCATATATTACTCCTCCTTTAAGTTTCTAAAATCTTGCCCATAACTTCTAATTTCTATTTTATCTATGAATTTTTGGTCTTGGAATTGATTTTTTGCCCATATAACATCTTGCTCATACTTATATGAGTCATAATTTGGAAATGCAATAATTATTTTACTCCCCCATGAACTAGTTAAATCCTGTGCTAGTGCTATTAATCTTGGTAACGCTTCTCTATTGAATTCTTGCATAATCGTTATTATAAGTATATCCTTTGTTTCTTCTTTAAAAGGAATTATATGTGAATTTATGTATTGCACTGGTAATAGTTCTCCACATGATGTCTTATCATAATTAGAATTATTATATCCTGTATTAGGAGGATATAAGTATCTTACTAAACCATTCTCAAAATAATTTTTAGCAAAATTTATACTTTGACATAAAAAATTCGCAACTTTATTGTCTACTATATACATTGGATATTTTATGTCAGTTGATGTAAGTTGTATATTTGCAATATCTTTAATAACTTCGTCATCTTCATTTCCATTCTTATTAATCCAAAATAATACTCCAGCATTATCAATTTGTCTAATACTAGCTATTTTATTTTCTTTATATATTTGAGACTTTAATAAGCATTCTATTGATTGGGATAACTCTCTTAAAAATCCCTTCGCTTCACTCTTTTTTCCAGTTTCTCCATTTGGATATGAATCTCTATTTTTTACAGATATTACCACATTTTCTTGTATTCTATCACTTAATGGACATTTATATCTAAAATACAAATCAATTCCATGAGTTTTTCTCTCTTCTCTACCTTTTAACTTATGTTCTTTATTATTTATACAGTCTACATTAAATCCACTAAATGAATCTTTCCAACCTATTAAATTCAATACTTTTTCAGCAATTTTTTCTCCTATTTCTCCAGATTTTTTTGAATTTTCTCCTCCCATTAGTTTTCCCCCTTAAAACTATCAACTTTCTTCATTATAATATAATTTATAATATCTCATATTTTTTTCTGCATCGTATCCCTTTTCTATCATATTTGCCTTTTCTTTAGTAATATCTGTAATTTTTATCTCTATTGTTTTATCTAACTTAATTAAGTTTTTTATTTCTCTTTTAATTTCCTTTATTGCATTAGTCGATATATTAAATTCATTTATATCCATTTTGTCTTTTGTATATCCATCTATATATTCTTTTAATTTTACTTTATCCTCATTTTTTTCTACAACCTTTTCGATAAAATCATTCGTCTCAAATTTTTCATTTTCTTTTAAATACTCATATGTACTGTTTAATATTATAGCTTTTTCCTTCTTATCACCTATGTATCTGTCTTCAGTAAACTTTTTACAAATATTTACTATTTCCTTTGTTTTTATGAATGAATCCTGAATTAAGGCTACATTCAAAAAATCTTCTTCCCAATATTTAGCTTCTCTATTGTTCGTATTATCCACTAATAAAATTTTATAACCCGTTTCTTCATTTTTGTTAAACACAATACATCCTTTATCTAATTTATTAATGTTAGTACCTTTTTTCCAGTTTACATTAATTTGATTTCTATTTTCTATAATATCAATAAATATGTCTTTGTTTTCAGATTTAAATATTCCTATTGCATTTACATTTTGATTATCAATATTGCAATTTTTTATATATGCAATATACAATT
Source organism: uncultured Clostridia bacterium (assembly GCA_948857205.1). Lineage (GTDB taxonomy): Bacteria > Bacillota > Clostridia > TANB77 > CAG-508 > CAG-269. Next base: position 69,689 of record CAQPRV010000107.1, on the reverse strand, counting down.
CTCCATTTTTAATATTGGGGTGTGTTGATTTCTCATATAAATGTTTTGTTATTTGTACTGTTTCTTTATAAAACTCTTCATCATTATTAAAAATATTTTTTATGTAAGAATATATTTCATTATATTTTATATCACTTTCATGATTAAATCTAAACCAAGTATTTATTTTATTAAATGGTGTTAGTAAATACTTTTGTATTATACTTTCTGTAACTTGATTATTTATATCACATAGATTGTTTGATATAGTAATATTTTCATTTTTCATTTTGTTTCCTACTCTATGTACTATCAATTTTTCTATTTTGACATCTGTAAAATCAATCATATTTTTCCCTCTTTCTTTCGTATATTTTATTCTTCATTTTCTCTTAAAACTTTTTCAACTTCTTTTATCAATTGTTCTTTATCAGGAATACAATACGTATACTGTGAAGCAAATATATTGTTATTTAAACCTTCTAATGAATATTCTGCAACAATCTCATCTTTTTCAGCACATAATACAATTCCTATTGGCTTATTATCTTCTTCTGTATTTACTTCCCTTTCGTAATAATTCAAATACATGTTCATTTGTCCCATGTTTTCTGGTTTTAGATGTCCTATCTTCAAATCAATTAAAACATAACATTTTAATATTTTATTATAAAATACCATATCTACATAATAATGTGTATTGCCTAATGTTACTCTTTGTTGTGAACCAACAAACATAAAACCTTTTCCTAATTCAAGTAAAAAATCTTCAATATGTTTAATCAATTTATACTCTAAATCTCTTTCTAATACTGGTTTATTTTCTGGTATTCCTAAAAATTCAAATACATAAGGATCCTTTAATATATCCTCAGGCTTTTCTATTACTTGTCCTTCCTTAGCTAATTTTAAAACTTTTTCTTTATTTGCTTTTCCATTAGATAATAATAATCTTTCATAAAGTGATGATTCTACTTGTCTTTTTAATTCTCTAACTGCCCATTTAGAATTTATACATTCTTTTTCGTAAAAGTCTCTTTTTTCTTTTTCTTTAATCATTACTAATTCGCAATAATGTGACCATGATAATTTGCCAGACGTCTGGCATTTTGGATAATATTGATAAAATAGTCTCATATTTTGTAAATTTGTACGAGAAAATCCTTTTCCTAATTCATTTTTTAATTTTATCAATTTCACTTGTACAAATATACAAAGTACATTTGTTTTTTCATTTTACATAAATTCATTTTTCTTTTTATACTTCTTTTGCGATTTAGTGTAAATATTTTCACACAACTTTGATGAGTATCTTATATTTTGATAATATTGATATTATTACCTTTTTTAGTTGTTTATTTGTACAAAAACATTTGATATTTTATATGATAGGGAACAAAAAAGATAACCTAAAATCTGGTTACCTTTTTCCAAAATTTATTCATTTTTTATCATTATTTTATCATTTTTATGGATTTTTATTGATTTGATTACGCTCAAATTGTGCTAAAGACAAATATATATTTTCTAAAGTCCTTGATACTGTAAAGGTTTGAGGAACGATATTATGTCCTTTACTATGTCCTGACATGGTTAACTCCTCCTTTATTTTCTTCTTTTTTTAAGGTCTTCTAAACATTTAACATTAGATTTGTTCACTTTTATGCTTTACTTATGGTTTGTCAATTTTAGTATTTTTGATTTTATATCAATATAATCGTATTAAATTCGTTTTTTATTTTATCACATTATTTTTTATTTGTGTAGTCTTTTTATAAATAAAATTTGTCATTATTTACAAATTTTCAAAAAATGCCTATATTTCTATAAGCATTTTTTCTAACTCAAAAATATGTTTTTTATTTTCCTATCTTGATATTTCCACAATCACACTCTATCTTTAATGTAACATTTGAATTTCTATTACTATCATTTATATTCGAATTTCCTAAGTCAACATGTCCTTCTATGTAAACATCATTTGTTTCGCTAATATTTACATTTCCTAAATCTGCTTTTATTTTTGAATCTTCTTGAATTGAAAGTTTTGTAACTTGAACATTTCCTGCATTAACAAATATATCACATTTATTATTTATTTCTTGTATTTTCACTTCACCCATGTCACATTTAATCTTTACGTTTTTTATCTTTTCAACTTCTACATTTCCTGCATTACATTCAATATCTAATGTAGCGTCTTCTAAATTACTAATCTTACAATTCCCTAAATCATTTTTAATTTTTATTTTATCATAATAGCTACTTGGAATTAATAAAATAATATCCTTCTTACTCCTTCCAAAATTAAAAAGTGTAAACCTTTTCTGTATTGTATAATCAATTTCTAATTTATTATGATTTAAATTAACTTTTATATCTCCAACTTTTTCTCCATAAACAATTAATTTAATTTTATTATCAGTTGCTTCTTTTAAAATAATATTTCCAACATCTTGCTTTATATCTATGTTTTTTATTTCTTCTAATTTGAATTCTTCTTCATATATTACCTCATTATTTTTAGTACCTATATTAATTATTCCAATTTTCCCACCACACAAGTATTGCACTAAAAATATTACTAAAAAAAATATAATAATTGTTAACAAAATAATTAATATTATAATTGGTGTTTTATTCTCCATCTTCTTCCTCCTCTTTTAACATAAATATTAATTTTACTACTTGACATATTAAACTATTAATAATAAATATAATCCAAGTTATATGCCATGCCATAGTTATAAAACTTACAATAAAATAGATTCCTACACAAATTGAACTAATAATTCCATTAATTTGTTTAATTATTTTTTCTTGCTTCTTTTCTTCTTTTGTCTTTTCAAATTTTGGCATTGACATGTAATTTTTAATTATTCTAGCAGTTGCCCAACCAATTAATAATAAAAATATAGAACTTGATACAATTAGATTTGCATGTTGCACTAATATAGCTACCATAAGAAATGCTATAGATCCTATATAAATAAAAATTGAACTACTTACAACTTTTGCTGACTTCTCTTTTGCTTCTTGTTTTGTTAATACTTTTTCCTGTAAATTGTCAGTATCCACTGCCTCGTCATAATATTCCTTTGGCTTTTTGCCAGTTAATAATTCTTCTACACCAATTTCAAATAACTCACACAATGGAATTATTTTGTCAAAATCTGGTGTACTTTGATTTGTTTCCCATTTTGAAATGGTTTGTCTTGTTACTTTTAATTTTTCTGCTACTTCATCTTGTGTTAAATTTTTAGATTTTCTTAGTTCAAATAATTTTTCTCCTAAGTCCATTCTATTCACTCCTCTCTAATTTTTAAATTATACTTGTTTTCTTCGTTGCATTCTATCAATTTTGGTTGGAACTTTGTCAACTGATTTTAACATTGTAGTGTTTTCAAGTGTTTTAAGAACCTATTTTTTTAGTTTAATGTTAAAATTTAGAGTAGTTTATTTTTTTATACTAATCTAAATATAATTAGGAATCTTTTTTATTAATTATCTTTTTATAATTTTTCTCATAGAACAAATAATAAAAATAAAACATTTTTAGTTAATTTATGTACAATATATTTTATATAATGAAAAATCAGCACCACTATATATTTATATAATATATAGTAAGTGCCTTTCTACTTAATCTACAGTACTATAAAAAGTACTGTAAACATATTGATTATGGTCATCAAACAAAATAATGACCACAATTAGTAATACTACTATTAGTAGTATTACTAATAGTTTTTTTTTCATTATGTGCTACCTCCTTTTAGAGATATTTTAATTATATCAAAAAAAATGTATTTGTAAATAGCAAATTTTCACATATTTTGAACTTTTTTTATACCCTTAAATACTTTATAGCATTTAAAGCTGCTATAGTACCATCACTTACAGCTGTTGTTAATTGTCTTATTTCTTTACTTACACAATCTCCACCTGCAAATATTCCTTCTATATTTGTTCTGCACTTTTCATCTATAATTATATAGCCCATTTCATCTACCTTAACTTTTTCTTTGTTTATAAACTCAGTTTCTGGTATTTGACCAATTGCTAAAAATATTCCATCTATTTTTAGAATTTTTGTTTTGTTATTTGAAGTTAACTCTATTCCACTTAACTTTTCGTCTCCTAATATCTTGGTAATAGAATGATTATATAAAATTTCAACTTTTTTATTTTTATAAAGTTGTTCAGTTAAAATATATTCTGCTGTTAGATATTCTAGATTTTGTACAAGATATATCTTTTCGCAAATATTTGCTAGTTCTAGTGCATTTGCAACTGCTGTATTTCCTCCACCAATTACAGCAACAGTTTTATTTTTATAAAAAAATCCATCACATATTGCACAAAATGAAATTCCTTTACCTATAAATTCATCCTCTTTTTCAATTCCTAATTTTTTATATTTTGTACCTGTAGCAATAATAATTGCTTGTGCTTCATATATTTCATCTTTTGTTATTATTTTTTTCACTGCTCCTTCATATTGAAGATCTATTACTGTTTTTCTAAGTATTTCTACACCTAAACTAATTAATTGTTTATTTAAATCATCAGATAATTCTACACCATTTATATTCATTATTCCTGGATAATTTTCTATTAATGGAGAGGATGCAACTTTTCCTCCTATTATTTCTTTTTCTAATAATAAGACTCTTTTATTTGCTCTTAAGGCATATATAGCTGATGTTACCCCAGCTGGTCCACCACCTATAATAATTATATCATATGTCATTTGTATTTTTCCTTTTTTAATTTTTGTAATTATTTTATACATTTTTATCTTTTTTATGTGTATAATAATTATTTTTTATCTAAATATAAAAAACTGTAATTAAGATAGATTTTTGCTAACTTATTTGTACACATAAAAAACGAGAAGGAAATATATTATTTCCTCCCCGTTAATATATAATTTTAGGAAAATATAATTAGACAATTTATTACTGTACAAAATCTCAATCTTCTTCCTCATCAAATTGACTATTGTATAAATCTGCATAAAAGCCATTTTTTGCAAGTAATTCTTCATGATTTCCTTGTTCAACTATATCACCATGATTCATAACTAATATTAAATCTGCATTTTTTATTGTCGATAACCTATGTGCTATTATAAAACTTGTTCTACCTTCCATTAAATTATCCATTGCTTTTTGAATTTGTATTTCTGTTCTTGTATCTATAGAACTTGTTGCTTCGTCTAGAATTAATATTTTAGGATCTGTTAATATAACTCTTGCAATTGTTAATAATTGTTTTTGACCTGCAGATACATTACTTGACTCTTCATTTAATACTGAATTATAACCTTTAGGTAAAGTTTTTATAAAGTGATGTACATGAGCTGCTTTTGCTGCTCTTATTACTTCATCTTCTGTTGCATCTTCTTTTCCATATTTTATATTGTCTTGAACTGTTCCTCCAAATAACCAAGTATCTTGTAGTACCATTCCAAACCTTTTACGAAGCTCTCCTCTTGTAAAATCTTTTATATTATGACCATCAATTAAAATTTCACCTGAATTAACATCATAAAATCTCATTAATAATTTTACTATTGTTGTTTTTCCAGCACCAGTTGGTCCAACTATTGCTATTTTTTGTCCTTGTTTTATTTCTGCACTAAAATCATTTATTATTGTTTTTTCTGGATTGTATCCAAAATGTACGTTTTTAAACTCAACATTTCCTTTTAATTTAGTTATATCAATATTTCCTTTTGATGTTTCTTCTTCCTCTTGTTCTTCTAAAAAATCGAATACCCTTTCAGCTGCTGCAACCATTGCTTGTAACATTCCTGATATTTGTGCTATTTGTGATATTGGTTGTGTAAATTGTTTATTGTATTGAATAAAACTTTGAATATTTCCAACTGTTATTGTTCCTTTTACTGCTAAATATCCTCCCACTGCTGCAACTGCTGCATATGATACATTTCCTATAAAATTCATTAAGGGATGCATTAATCCTGATAAAAACTGTGATTTCCAACCTGAATGATATAATTCTTCATTTGCTTTTTTAAATTCGGTCTCTGCTTTTTCTTCTCCATTAAATACTTTAATAACATTTAATCCGCTATATACTTCTTCTACCTGACCATTTACATGTCCTAAATAATCTTGTTGTTTTTTGAAATATTTTTGTGATTTTCCTACTACTTGTTTTACAATTAGTATTGATATTGGTAATACTATAAGTGATATAATTGTCATTTGCCAACTAATAGAAAACATCATTACCAATATTCCTATTAATGTACATATTGCAGTAATTATTTGTGTAATACTTTGATTTAAGTTCATACTTAAAGTGTCAATATCATTTGTTATTATTGATAATACTTCACCATGAGTTTTTTTGTCAAAATATTTCATTGGTAATTTATTAATTTTTATTGCAAGATCGTTTCTCAATTTATAGGTTAGTTTTTGTGATATACTTGTCATGGTAAATCCTTGGATAAAGGAGAATAGAGCACTTATTATGTATAATATAAGTAAAGTTATTAAAATTTGTGCTATTTTTCCAAAATCAATTCCACTTCCACCTGATAATTTACTTATTAAACCATTAAAAATTTCTGTTGTTGCATTTCCTAATATTTTTGGTCCAACTATTGTAAATATTGTACTTCCTATTGCAAATATGAATACAATTATTAAAGCTAATTTATATTTTGATAGATAGTCTTTTATTAATTTTTTTGTTGTATTCATGAAGTTTTTTGGTTTTTCTTGTGTTGCTGCTGCATTTGGTCCATGTCCTAGTCCACCTCTTGGTCCTGGCATTTCTATTCCTCCTTTCCTTTTTTATCTTTATTATCACTATTCTTTTCTCCATTATTTGAAAGTTCTTCTTCTGTTAATTGCGACAAGGCTATTTGTCTATAAGTTTCATTTTCTTTCATTAATTCTTCATGTGTTCCTATTCCTACTACTTTTCCTTCTTCTAATACTATAATTTGATCTGCCTTTAGTATTGTACTAATTCTTTGTGCAACTATTATTACTGTTTTATCTTCTGTTTTTTCAGCTAAGGCTTCTCTTAAAATAGCATCTGTTTTAAAGTCTAAGGCAGAAAAACTGTCATCAAATACAAATATTTCTGGATCTTTTGCAATTGCTCTTGCTATTGATAAACGTTGCTTTTGACCTCCACTTACATTTCCTCCACCTTGTGCAATTTCATCTTTATACTTTTTATCTTTTCCTTCAATAAATTCTGTTGCTTGTGCAATTCTTGCTGCTTCTATCATTTGTTCATCAGACATATTTTCATCAGAATATTTTATGTTTGATTCTATTGTTCCTGAAAATAAAATTCCCTTTTGTGGTACAAAACCTATTATGTCTCTTAATTTTTTTAATTCTACATTTTTTATGTTTACACCATCTATTAATAATTCTCCACCTGTTACATCATAAAATCTAGGTATTAGGTTTACAATCGTAGATTTTCCACTTCCTGTACTTCCTATTATTGCTGTAGTTTCTCCTGGTCTTGCAGTAAAATTGATATCTTCTAGTATTTCTGTGTCTGCATCTGGATATCTAAAACTTACATTTTTAAATTCAACTAATCCTTTCTTATTTGTGTCAAAATATTTTGTTTCTTTTTTATTCTGAATGTCAGGTTCTGTTTCTATTACTTCATTTATACGTTTTGCTGATACAGATGCTCTTGGTAACATTATTGAAATCATTGATATCATTAAGAAGGACATTAGTATTTGCATCATGTATTGTATAAAGGCCATCATGTCTCCAACTTGTAGTAAACCTTTATCTACCCCTTGACCTCCAACCCATATAATTAATATCATCATTGAATTCATTATGAACATTAACATAGGCATCATCATTGACATTGCTCTATTTACAAAGATATTTGTTTTCATTAAGTCTTTATTTGCATCATCAAATCTTGCTTCTTCTCTATTTTCTTTATTAAAGGCTCTTATTACTGGTAACCCTGTCAATATTTCTCTAGACACTAGATTTAATTTGTCTGTTAAGTCTTGCAATTTTTTGAATTTTGGCATTGCTACTATAAACAAAGTTCCAACTACAAATAATATTGCAAGTATTGCTACTCCTATAATCCATGCCATTGAGTTATCACTATTTGTTAGTACTTTTATAAATCCTCCTACACCAATTATTGGAGCATATATTAATACTCTAAATAACATTGTAATTAATTGCTGAATTTGTTGGATGTCATTTGTGCTTCGTGTTATTAAGGATGCAGTTGAAAATTCACTTAGTTCTTTATTTGAAAAGCTTAGTACTTTATTAAATACTTTTTCTCTTAGTATTTGACCAAGCTTTGCTGCAACTCTTGATGAATATAACATTATTAGTACTGCAGATACCATACTAACTAATGCTACTCCTAACATTTGTATTCCAGATAAAAATATATAGTCATTTTGTAATTTATCTGTATCTACACCTAAATTTTTATAAATCTCTTTTACTGATGATATTGCTGCTTGTTCTTTTATTGAATCTGCCATTTCGTTTATTTTATTTGTGAATTGCTCTAAAATTTTGCTCCTTTGTTCTTCTGGTATGTTTTTTATTAAATCAATTAAATTTTGTGATAATATATATTGTTTTTGTGTTTCTGGAATATTTGATACCATTTGTTCTTTTATTTTGTTAGCTATTTCTTCATTTTTAATTGTTGTTAATTCCATCAAAGGTGTTGCTAAAATTTTTGATAATTCTTGCTCTTTTTTCTCTTCTATATTATTTAATACATATATTGTATCTGGTTCAATCTTATATTCTTTACCTAAATATTTTTTTATTATTTTTTCTTGCTCTTTTGAGATTGTTTCTTCTATTAGACTATAGTTTTCTATAATTTCATCTGTATTGTTAAAAATTAATAGGGCTTCCATATCTTCTTTTGAGATTATTTTAGGTACTGCTGTTTCAATTCCTCCTGCTTGTATTCCTATATTTACTATTTTTGATGTATAATCAGGCAAGGCTAAATCTGCTGCTGCTTGTAAGCATAAAAGTACAACTATTATTACAACTGACCAAAAAGATTTTTTTAAATTTTTTAATATTTTTAGCATTTTTTTCTCCTTCCTTTTTTTAGGTTATTTTATTACTACTTTTGTTATATTTTTATTTAATATTTTTTAGTAATTTCCTTAAATTCTCTTAAACTAAATACACTGTATCATTATATGTGATACAGTGTATTTATGTCAATATAGTTCTGTGAAAGTTATGTGAATTTTAGATTTTTTACATTTTTCTAAATACTCCTGCTACTTTTCCTAATATTTCACAGGTTGGTACTATTATTGGATCCATTGTACTATTTTCTGGTTGTAGTCTTATATGGTCCATTTCTTTGTAAAAGGTTTTTACTGTTGCTTCTTCGTCTATTAAGGCTACTACTATTTCTCCATTATTTGCAGTGTTTTGCTTTTTAACTAGTATATAGTCTCCATCTAATATTCCTGCTTCTATCATACTTTCTCCTCTAACTGTTAGCATAAAACTTTCTGAGTTTCCAACAAAGTCAATAGGAATTGGAAAGGTATCTGTTACATTTTCTACTGCTAATATTGGTTCTCCTGCTGTTATTTTCCCTATTATTGGTACTTCTACTAGTTCTTTTTGTGTGTAAAAGTCTTTACTTGATGTTGCTTTAGGTTCTCCTGTTCCTCCTTTTAATAGTCTTAGGGTTCTTCCTTTTTTGTCTTGCTTTTTGATGTATCCTTTTTCATCTAGTTTGGCTAAGTATCCATGTACTGTTGCTGTTGAACTTAGCCCTACTGCTTTACCTATTTCTCTTACAGATGGTGGATATCCTTGTGTCATAATTTGCTTTTCAATAAATTTTAGTATAGCTTTCTCTCTTTTATTTAGTTCTGGTTTCTTCTTTTTTGGCATATTTATCACTCCATTTTTTTATAATTTGTTATATAATATCACACAAACAAATAGATGTCAAACATTTTTTTGTTTGCGGATGGAGAAAAAAATTATGATTTAAATTATTACTTTTATTCTTATTATAAAAATTAATAAACAAAGATTTTTTTCCACTGTTCTTAGAATAATCTCAAAAATTAATAGCCACTGTTTTTTCCTCCGTCCCCAAAATCCTTATTGCTCTAATTCTATTACTGCGTGTATTGTATTATTATCTTCGCTTTTTATTGTTATTACATTTTTTTTTTTTTCTTTTGTATAATAGCAATATATTTTTTCTCCTAATTTTATTTCTTTTTTATATACAATTCGTACTTTATTAAAAGGTCTTTGCTCATATACATCCTCTGGTAAGGTTTCATAGGCTAGGTCTAAATAGTATAAATTATGCATATGTTTGTTTAGATCTATATCTTTTCTTTTAACCTTGTATTCTATTTTTGAATTATATTCTGTTGGTATTTTAATTTTATCTAGTTCTTCTGTAAATACTTGTTGTTCTTCTGGATGGTACTCTTCCATTATGTTGTCTGTTATTCTTTCTAGTTTTCCCTTTGATATGTTCATTAATACCCATTTTGATGTTGCTATTGCACATTTTTCTCCTTTTTGATTATATATTTCATAATCTCGATAGGTGAAAAATTTGTTTATTCCTCTTGCCCATGTATGTATTTCTAGTTTGTCTCCATATTTTGGTCTGTTTTTTACTTCTAGTTTCCAGTCTAGTAGTATCCAACTTAATTGTGTTTCTTCTATTTGGTTTACTCCATATCCTGCAGTGTCTGAATGATATCCTCCTATGTCTTCTAAGAATTCTAATATTGCTCTATTTTTTATTTTATTATTTTTTCCTATATCTTTTAATCCTATTTTAAATGTTTCTGAATATATCATGTTTTTGTATTCCTTTCATTTTCTTATTATTTATATATTATAACAGAACAAATAAGAAAATCAAAGATTTTCTTTAATTTGTTCTCGCCCGATTTGAGTTTTCGACTGTAAGTAAAAAATCTCAAAGGGCTAGCGATTGTAGCTTTTATACAATATGGAAGTATAACTTTCCTATTGTATAAAAAATCAAATTTTAAAACTTACTTTATAATTTTCTTTGTCTTATAAATTAATTTTTACCTAGATATAAAAAAGAAGTGATTGACAATAAAACATAATTTATGTTAAAATGTAATTATTAGACTTTATGTAAATCGCAATAAGATTTACATATGAATAGTACAGATAATTATAAAGAAAGGAAATAAAAATAATGAAAGATGCAGAAATTATAAGAGCAAAAATGATATTTTTAGGATTGGTATATTTTCAATCCTATGGAGGGTTTAATATAGATGATGTAGTAAAGAAGTTTGAAAAAGAATTTAAATTTTTAGAATTGAAACCTTTTGATGAACATATTGCAGGATATGCGAAAATGGATAATCCAACTATAGCATTATTTGCACAACTAGGACATGAATTAAATTCATTTGAATTTGATTCAAATATTAAATATTACAGAGGAGTATCACTTCATGAATTAATACATAAATTTCTGATTAAAAGAGATGAAAATGGACAAATAATAGGTACTGGATTATTAAAAATGGTAGATAGAAGTCCCGAATTTAATGAATATTTAAGAACAAGCAAAATAAATAGAACAATGGAACTTATTAGTCAAATTACTATGAAACTATTTCACGCAGGTTCTTATATAAATGAGTTTGGAAGAGGAGCTAACGAAGGATATACAGAATGGTTTAGAAAAAACATATTAAAAAATGATGAAAACATATCTTATGAGAAACTTACTCATATATTTGATATTATTCAAAAAAGGTTAGAAATTAAAAATGGTAATGCCATTGAAATAATGAAAAAATTTAAAGATGGGGACTATAATTATATTTTTAACACTCTAAATATGTCTAAAGAAGTAGGAATTCTTTTTACTAGAATGCTAGACTTTATGTATGTAAGAGAAAATGAAAAAGAAATGTCAAAGAAATATTTAGAAGCAAAAAAACTGCAAGAAGAACTTAAAAGAGATGGAAAGAATGAAGAATTATTAAGTACAACTGAGAATTTTTGCATGAATTTTGAGAACAACATTAGGAAATTAAAAACCTTTAAAAACTGTAAATCTGAACAAGACTTTCTTGATGAGCTTAATAAATTTGTTATAGATTGTGATGAAAATGAAACAGAACAATTAGAAACTATAAAAACAATAATAGAACGAGCTGATAGCAGACAAAATAGGAAATTAGAATTAACTGATATTAAAGATTTACAAAAGGATATAACATCTAGTATCTTTGGTAATACTAATATTAATGACTCAAAAAATCTTTATAAAAAAATTAGTATAAAAATAAAAAATTCTTTTAAATTGACTCCTGATAAAAAAATGATTAATCAAGAGGATGAAGAAAATATACCAATTAAAATGAAAATTAAAAATAAGATAAAGAAACCTTCCTTTGTAAGTTCAGAATCCAAAAGATTTATGGGAAGAAAAAATGATAGAGACATTATTGATATTATTAATAGAAAAATAAAAGATATTGCATATAATATGGATTTTTTCGTTCAAGATACTTTTAGTAAAATTAAAACTCATAAAAAAGATTTAAAACCCATGACAGTCTTGGCTATACTTGCTACTCTAGGAATATCATCAGGATTTTTTGTTAAACATTGTATTGACAGAAATGTACAAGAATCTTCTAAAATTGAAGAAGTTTTAGATAAAGATACTAAACAAAATAAACAATTAGGAAAAGAAGAAAATATAATTTCAGAAAAATTAAAAAATAAACATGAAACAGAAAAAGTTATTCAAAAACAAAAAGAAAGTTTAATTAGAAATTACTTAAAAAATGGAATTAGCTTAAAAAAAGGAGATAAAGTATATAAAACAAGCTATAAAGTTGAAAATGATATAGCGAAAATGTCCTATGATTATGATAATTTGTATTGTGATTTAGTAAGAGTAATAAAAGATAATGACATTATACAAGATGGTGAAATAGAAAATATAGATAAGTTATATAAAATAGGAGTTGAAAAAGATGCAGATGTTATGTTAAGAACAGGTGTATTCAATGAAGATGGAACTATAACTTACATTGCTTGGTGCAATTTAAATGAAATGATTGAGAAGTTACAAAAAACTACTAAAGAACAAAAAAATAACAATAAAAAATTAAGTCAAGGAAAATATAACGAATTTGATAGATAATATTGATAGAACAAATCAGAAAGCCTTAATATTAGCATAACTTTAACTTTTTTCTTTGGCTTTCTGTTAATTTGCTCGTGTACTAAATTTTCACTAGAAAATTTCTATACATGCAAAATTTATTACAATTTTTTTACTTACAGATTTGTACTATTTTTACTAACAGAATTATCCTTTTTCTTAATATTTCCAATTAAAATCTAATCTAGAAATTTCTTTTACAAACCTATCAAAATACTCCTTAACACAACTAGAAATCTCAATATAAACCTTATCCTCTTCTGGAAAAGAATGAATAGCAAAATGACTTTCTGCCAAAAGCCATAAACCAGTATAACCCTGACCCTCAAAAAAATGCTCTACTTTATTAACAATAGTAAAACCAGAATTAACAAGTAACCTATCAAAATCTCTAACTAAGATACTCTCATCTCTATATTTAATCCAAGTATTAAAATTATACATCATAGCTTTCATATAAAATTCCATTCCTTTCTCGCTTCGCTCTAAAGGCACACATAGTAATGAAAGATTTTGTTTTCTTTCAAACCATCACACACCTCACCAATTTTGAACTTCCTCATTATAATAGGTAACAAGAGAAGGCTTAAACATATTATTTTCTTGAACCATATTTAAATTCACCAATTCATCCTTTCCAAATAAGAACAAGGTATCAATATTATCTGCAGACAAATATCTAGTTTCAACAGATAAATTATTTCTTATGTTTTCTCCGTTAAAAGCCAAATTAAAACCCCACTCACCAAAAGTTGGAACTTGCAAATGATACGGAAGTACTGTTTCAAATTGAGTTTTAATAGTTTTATTAATACACCAAAAGGATTTTTTAGCATAATAAGGGCTTGTAGACTGGCAAACCATAACACCCTTTTCTACTAAGTTTGATTTTATATAATTATAAAAAACATTAGTATACAATTTATTTAAACTTTCATTATTAGGATCTGGAAAGTCTATTATAATTACATCAAACTTTTTATCATTTTCTTGAACATATAAATAAGCATCTTGATTAACAATATGTAATTTTTGATCACTTAAAGAACCTTTATTTAATTCAACAAGTTGTTTATCAGTACTGCATAAATCTGTCATTTGCTTATCAATATCAACTAACACAATTTCCTTAACATCTTTATATTTTAGTACTTCTCTAGCTGCTAATCCATCTCCACCACCAAGGATTAAAACCCTTTCATGAGACTTTGCATACAACATAGGAATATGAACTAAGGCTTCATGATATCTATATTCATCAGTTGAACTTAATTGCAAATTCCCATCTAAAAATAATCTTACATCATCTTTATGTTTTGTCATAACTATTTTCTGATATTGAGTTTGTTCAGATAAGATTATATCGTCTCTATACAAGCCTTCCTCAATTTTGCTTGTTAATAGTTTTCCAGTAAAAAGAAAAATAGTAATTATAACTAAACCCAGTATTGAAATATTTAGAACTATTTTATATTTTTCTATATAATTTCTATACCTTAATATAATCAATAAGGCTACAAAAATATTAATACTTCCAACTAAAAGAGTAGTTGTTACAAAGCCTAATTTTGGAAATAATAATAAAGGAAAAGCAATAGAACCTATTAATCCGCCAATATAATCAAAAGTAAAAATATTTGCCAAATTTTTTCGTACATTACTTTCATTATTTTCAATAATTCTTGTCAATATTGGAATTTCTAGCCCTACAAATATACCAATTAAAATTATCAATATATACATTATCAAATCATATATTTCTGTATAGATATTAGCCAAAAATAAAACTAAACTTGAAAATCCTCCAAGTATACCTACACTCATTTCTATAAAAACAAATCTATTAAATAATTTATTTTTTATATACTTTGATAAGTATGAACCAATCCCCATTGCACTCATATATAAACCTATTGTAATTGAAAATTGTGTAATACTATCACCTTGCAAATATGAACTGATACTACTAATTATCAGTTCATAAATTATTGAACATATTGAAATTAATAAGGTTGTTACTAATAATAATCTTGCATCAAATTTTTCATTTATTTGTTCATTTTTTTCTTCCATTTTATAATACACCACTCATAATAATTCCTATTGCTATAAACATTCCTCCAATCATAATCCCAGCAGCCTTATTATGATTGTCTATTTCTTCTGTTAATTTAAAACTTTTTCTAAATATAAATTCTGTTAATTTATATCCAATAAAACAAAATATGATTCCTATTGCTACATATATAATAATTTCTATTAGTTTTGATAAAACTTCCAATTTATTTCCCTCCTACATAATTACTGTTCTTATAATAATGGCAATTGCTATAAAAATCCCTGCAATCATAAATCCTGCACCAACATTTTTTTCTTTTAATTCTTTATTAAAGTCATATGGCACTGTTAAATCAAAGATATACATGCTAACAAGCATTAAAACAACACCTAAACCTGCATATATTATTGTATTTAGTATTTCTATCCAATTTATATTTATCATATTTAATCTCATTCCTTTCTAAGGCACAAATCTGGTTGAAAAAAATTATAATTATTTTTCAACCTTTTCCCTCCTATTTCCCTGAACTAGTTCCTCCACCAGATGATGTTCTACTATTTATACTTTTTTGTCTAGCTGAAGAAGCATAATTAGAATAAGTTGAACTTCTTCTTGTACTTAAAAAAGTATTATAATAATAACTATGATATCTTGAATGATACATTGTTCCTGAATTATTTACGTACTCCTTACTTGATACTTGTATATATATCTCTGATTTTTCTTTGTAGATATATGCAAATTCTTTTTTTGTGTGCAAGCCTATTCCATCATCTTCTGTATTTGGATTACTATCAATTGTATCTGTTATTTTATCTGGTATTCCATCTATAATATCTTTTACAGTTTCATCAATTGTAGAAAAAGACGATTTATATACTTTTGCTTTTTTATTATTTACATTATTTGTAACTGATGTTACATAGGTATATTTTGATATTTCTTTTTGTAAATATTTTTCTATTGAATTATTAGAATTATAAAATATTCTTATTATTATTGGAAGAAATATAATTAATATTGATATAATCCATAAGGGAATTAGCTTTGTTTGTTTTTTATTATAATTTCCAAATTCATTTGTTTGTCTACTGTTTTTAAATATTTCCTCTGTAATTTGAACTCTTTCCTTTTCTATTTTTGAACCTATACTTTTTTCAATTTCATATTCCCATTTTTCTAATGACAAAATAGTCTTTTTATCTTCTGAAATATAATCAAAATATTCACAACTTTCATATTTATCTACATCTGCATCTCCAAAATAGTTATTAACAACTGCTCTCCCTTTTTCATATAATTCATATTTTATATTTTCAATTGTTTGTTCTATTTCGTTTATATCTATGTTCATATTAGTACTATAGTATGAACTATATATATAATATTCAATTTGCTTATTCTCGTTTTCTTCTACTGTTAACCATTTATAGGTATAATTATCTGCTCTTATTTCGTATTCTTGCCATAACCATGTATCTTCTTTATATTCAACCATGTTTACCACAGTGTATTTTATATTGTCTACATATAAAACTTGTCCTTTTTTTAAGTTCACCCTTTATTTTCCCCTTTTACCTTTTATCTTTCAAATTCCTTTAATATTTTTATATTTCTTAAACTTATTATCTTTCCTATACTAACTTCTATTTCGTCTTTCCATTTCTCAATTGATAATATTTTTTGGTTATCTACTTTACTTTTATATTCGTAATAATTTACTTCTTCCTTTAAACCTACATCTGTCATTCCATAATAATTTTCTACTTTTCCTATACCTTTTTCAAACAATTCAAAAGCTTCTTCTTGGATTGTCATATTTATTTTTATTTGTATATCTTTTGCTTCTATTATTTTATATAAAATTGCTTTTCCAGATATCTCTACATTTAGATAATGCCTTTCGGCATTATCTATTTTTTGCAATTTATATTCTATCCAATAAGAAGATTTTTCTATAAATTTAACTTTATTTAGTACTTTGTATTTTTCCTTTTCTATAATAAGGTATTGGTCTTGTTCCAATTCTAATAATTCCATAAGTTCTATCCTTCTAATATCCTGGCTTTTCTAATAATCTGAACATGTTTTTCTTGTATTCTTCTACTCCTGGTTGATTAAATGGGTTTACACCTAAGAGCATTCCAGATATTGCACATGCTTTTTCAAAGAAATATATTAATTTACCAAGATTTTCTTCATCTAGTTTTTCAATTGTTATTTGAAGATTTGGCACATTGCCAGATACATGTGCTTCTATTGTCCCTTCCATAGCCTTTTTATTAACATAATCTAAGCTTTTTCCTGCTAAATAATTTAATCCATCTAAATTATCATCATCTGAATTTATTTGTATATCTGAATTTGGATTTTGTATTGATATTACTGTTTCAAATAAATTTCTTCTTCCATCTTGAATATATTGTCCCATAGAATGTAAGTCTGTTGTAAAGTCTACTCCTGCTGGGAATATGCCTTTTTTATCTTTTCCTTCACTTTCTCCATAAAGTTGCTTCCACCATTCTGTAAAGTAATGCATTTTTGGCTCATAGTTTACTAATATTTCTATATTTTTATTTATTTGATATAATAAGTTTCTTACTACTGCATATTGGTAACATTCATTGTATCTCACATCTGAGTCATTATATCTATCTTGTGCTATTTTTGCTCCTTGCATTAATTTATCTATATTTATTCCAGCTGCTGCAATTGGAAGTAATCCTACTGCTGTTAATACTGAATATCTTCCACCAACATTATCTGGTACAATAAACTGCTCATAACCTTCATTTTGTGCAAGAGTCTTTAGTGCTCCTTTTTCTTTATCTGTTGTTGCATATATTCTGCTTCTAGCTTCATCTATTCCATATTTGTTTTCTAAGATTTCTCTAAAAATTCTAAATGCTATTGCTGGTTCTGTTGTTGTTCCAGATTTTGATATTACATTTACAGAAAAATCTTTATCTTCTAAGTATTCAATTAATTCATTTATATAATTTGGACTTAAGTTATTTCCTACATATAATATTTCTGGTGTTTTCCTTTGTTTTTCTGATAACATATTATAAAAAGAACTTGTCAAAGCTTCTATTACTGCTCTTGCCCCTAAATATGATCCTCCTATTCCTATAACTACCAACACATCTGATTCTTCTTGTATCTTTTGTGCTGATTTTTTAATTCTTTCAAATTCATTCTTATCATAGTTTGTTGGTAATTCTAACCATCCTACAAAATCTTTTTCATCATTTGCTCTGTTATGTAATATTTTGTGAATTGTTTCAACCTTTTCTTTATAACAATAAATTTCTTCTTTCTCAATTCCACTATTTTTTAAATTTAATTTAATATCTAACATTTTTTTACCTCTCTTTTCTTTTGATATTTATATTATATATAATATTTTTTTATTATTCAATATTAAATTTAAATTTGTGCCATTGGGGACGGAGAAATTTGGCAATTTTTTTATACAATCTCTAGCCCTTTGAGATTTTCTCCTTACATTCGAAAACTCAAATCAGGCGAGAACAAATTCAATAAATTCTTTCATTTTCTTATTTTTTCTATTCTAAGAAAACTATTATATTATAATAAATTCTTGTGGATATCTTACTTTGTGGACATTGAAAAACTAGATATAAATTATGTGTTAGTAAATCTTTACTATGTTTTTTCAATAGCTATATTATAATTATTCAAAAAATTCTAAGAAACAGTTAAAAACTTCTTCTTAGAATTTGGTATTTATCAACAACAATAATAAATAACTAGAAACAATATAAATGATAAAATGGAATTATTGGCAAACTTCGTTCATGACCTTTGCCAAATATCTCATACTATTTAGACACTGATCAAGTGTATTTCCTGTAGCTCCTACTTCGATAATACTTGCATATTTACCTGTATGTTGATTATATCTAGAAGGTGTAAGCATTATGGGTTTAAACAATCCTGGATACATCTCTTCTGCCTTTTCTTGAATTTTTATTGCAAATTTTAAATTTTGATTCCAATTTGGATGCCAAAGTCCACCAACATTTGTTCCAACTACAAACATTATTTGAGCTGCTTCATCGTTACCAATTTTAACAGTTGGTGCATAGTCATTTCTAGAACCAACTGCGTCTCTATGTACATCTATAATAATATCACTAGGAGTTGTTTTTAATATATTTTCTACTGTAGCTAAAGAACGAGTATATGAACCATTATAGGAAGGATAGTCATGATAATCTGTACTATGTACTACATTATAATTATATTGTTTTAGTTGTTTTTCCAATTCTGTTCCTACTCTAACAACAGTAAAATTTAAATCTGTTGTTCTATAACTTCCTGTAGGATTATACTGATATTTTTCACTTGCCGTATAACTTTCACAACTATGTGTATGAAATAATACTATATTTTTATTTTCTATTTTAATATCTGGAGTTAACATTTCTTGTGTTAGTGGTGTTTCTGTTTGATTTCTTATTTTAACTTTTCCATACTGTACATTAAAATTCTCTTGTATTGGATTGTTTGTTATTACTTGTGTATCTAAACCTGTTTCAGCTAACTTTGTTTCTTCTGATTGCTTTATTTCTTCTTCTGCTATAGTTTCTTTTGTGCTAGCTATTTTAGCTTGTTTCTCTTCTATTTTTTCTATGCCACCTATAGTACTAATCTGTTTTTTTAATAAACCCTGTAAAATGTTACTTTTTAATTGTTCATTCTTTTTTGATTCTTTTTGGCTTTCTTGTTTGTTTTCTTTTTTATCAGTTTGTGGTATTACTGGCATTACAGTATCTAAACATTGTAACATATTGTTTTGTGATATTGTTCTTATTTTACTTTCAATTTCACTTGAAACTGACTTTTCTTTTGTCTGTTTAAGAGAATACTTTCCTATATATATTATTCCTAGCAGAAATATTATTCCTGCAAAAATTTTGACTACATCCTTTATTTTTAATACAGTAACATTAAACATACATTTCTCCTTGTCTTAAGTCTACTATATATATGTATATTCATTTTGATACTGCTTTATGACTTTTCTATACAACAAAAAAAGAACCTAATATTTAGTTAAATACTTGGTTCAGTTTTATTTATACTTTTTTCCATAACCAATCTAAAGAATTGCATATACTCTTTTTACCTTTTGCTTTTGCTTCTATATCATCTACCCATAAATATGACAAAAATGAGATAAATACAAATACAAAATCAATTATAATACATTTTGAAAGAATTGGAGTGAATACTTTAAATTCTTCTAATAATGTACTTATTTGAAAAACATGTACCCCTAGTATTCCCAAATATGCAAATAAAACTAGCCCTGCAATAAAACTCTTTTTTATCTCTTGTGCTAAAAATATTAACAATATTGTAGCACATAACATTAATAATAAAATAACTGGATTTGACATATTTAATAAAATCATTTCTTTTCCTCTTTTCTTCTGTGCTTAAATAATGTATAATTATATTTTATACATCTTATTTATATAATATCAAATCCTAAAATTTTTATCAATATTTTTTTTATTACATTTTTATTACAAATACACTAATATTACTATTAAAATATTTTAATATTTCTATGTTTAAATACCTTCACTTGCAAAAAGTTGAAAATTAAAAAATGTTATAATTGATTTACAAAATTTTAAATGATATAATTATTTTACTATAATATAAAAATGGAGGATATCATGCTTTTCTATAATTTTGAATCTTTAGATAAATTTATGAAAAATAACTTAATATATGAAATACAAGCAGAATCAAATAGGATAAAAAATATACAAAATCTATATGAAACTAAAAAAAATAATCTTGATTTTTTAACACAAACTTTAATAAAAAATTCTAATATTCTTAATAAAAAAAATATGGAAAAATTTTATAATATAAATAAACTACTTAAAGACTCTTTTGAAAAATTAGATAATATATATAACTTATCAATCAAATTAGACTCATCATTATTAAACATCATTTCATTATATGATAAAGATATCTATAATAATTACAACGAAATAAAGGCTGAACTAATTGAATATAATAAAAAAAGTGATTATTTATATCAAATAATATTTGAATATGAAAATTTAGTATCATCAATATTATCTGAAATGCTCTATCTTTTACCATATCAATTTAAAAAATATAAAAAAAGAAAAAAAAATGAACAAAAAAACTGTACATCAAAATTTGATAATAATATAGAATTAAATCATATAGATAATAATATCTTATATATTTCTGAAAAATCGCAAAAAGCGTATTTACCTTATTATTTTGATGAAGTTAAAAAACTATATTTAGCTTCTAAAGACAAATATAAAGTTATGCAAGATGTAGTTAATGATATTTATATTGTTCCTCTAAACAAGTTTAAAAATTCTTCAATTTCAAGATTTAGAGAAGCATTTTATTTAATGAGAAAAAAAGAAAATAAATCTATTTCAAACTCTTTAGATTTAGGATTAGAATTAATGTTTAAACATGAATTAAATCCAATAGTTATTGCTGCATGTAGAAATTTAGACGAACTGGACATATTTCTAGATTGCTTAGAAAAAAATGAATTATATGATTTTAAATGTTTTGAAATCAAATTTGAAGTTTCACCTTATATAAAAAAGAAATAATATAAAATTGAAAATTATAAAATAATATTACCAGAAATATATATTATAAAAAACATTTTTCTACATAAACTAAAAAAAAGTTTATAGGAGAAAAGAATGAATCAAATATTATGTACAAAACGAAAGCATAGAAAAAATATTAAAAATTTTTATAAATTTCAATTTATATTATCATTATTTTTAATAATTATATCTATTATAACTATAATAGTTTATATTTATTCATTAAATAACAAGCAAAAAATATCTAACTCACTAATATCTAACTATAATATTTATAGGTTATATTCAAACCAAGCAAATGAAGAACTTAATTCAACAACAGATGATAACAATTTATTTGGAATAATAGAAATACCAAAACTTAATATATATTATCCAATATTTTCAAAAACCACTGAAGAACTATTAAAAATATCGCCTTGCAAATTTTATGGAGATTCTTTAGATTCTTATGAAAATATTTGTATTGCTGGACATAATTATAACAATTCTCTTTTTTTTAGTAATATAAATACATTAAATTTTAATGATAAAATATTTATTTATAATAATATTGGAAAAAAATATATTTATTATGTTTATAATATCTATGAAGTAAAGCCTTCAGATTTATCACCAATTTTGAATTTCAATAAAAAATCTAAGGAATTAACTTTGATTACTTGTAATAATTTAAATAATAATAGAATTATTGTAAAATCAAAACAAGAATAAGATAATATTATTATAATAATCTTATTCTTGTTCTATTATTGTGCACTATAGTGTTTTTTTGTTTTAAACTTGATATTATTAATATGTTACTGGTAATTTTTTATTTATTATTAAATAATTAAATATTTTTATATTCTTTTATTTTTCTGTATGCATATATAGCTGATATAGCAAGTATTATTATAAACATTGCCATTGGTACAGAACTTTCAACACCTGTTTTTGGTAAATTAGTGTTATAAATACTTGTCATATTAGAATTAACATTAGAATTAGAATTTGTATTTGATTTATTACTATTATTTGATGTATTTGAATTTGTATTTGAGCTATTTGTATTAGAGTTTGTACTGTTTGATGAATTTGTGTTATTTGTACTATTTGAAGAATTTGTTAATGTTGATGTTAAATCATTAAATCCTGCATTGTCTGCTGCAAATACACTTACATTAAATAAAATTACCATTGCACTAATTAATAATATTGAAACTACTTTCATTAAATTTGTTTTTTTCATAACTGTTTCTCCTTACCTCTCTTTAATATATTTTTTATTAGTATTGTTATAACTGTTAATAATTATACTTAATTTTATATAATTTTAGCAATTATTCCAAAAAAACAAATAAATAAATATATTTCTTTTGTTTTTATAATCTTATTTTATACTTTAAAATTTTCTATGTCAATACTTTTTTCGTCATTTTATTTTACAGTTATATTACAAAGATATTACATTTGTAACATTTTTAGACATTAAATTTGAATAAAACTATGTCTCCGTCTTGCATAACATACTCTTTGCCTTCTGAACGAACTAAGCCTTTTTCTTTTGCAGAAACCATTGAACCTTCTTGTATTAAATCCTTATAAGATACAACTTCTGCTTTTATAAATCCTCTTTCTATATCTGAGTGAATTTTTCCTGCAGCTTGTGGCGCTTTTGTACCTTTTTTTATTGTCCATGCTCTTACTTCTGGTTCTCCAGCTGTTAAAAATGACATTAATCCTAATAAATCATAACTCTTTTTTATTACTTTATCTAATCCAGATTCTTGCAAGCCCAAAGCTTCTAGCATTTCTGTTTTATCCTTATCTTCTAATCCAGATAGTTCTTCTTCTATTTTAACACATAAAGGGATGACTTCAGCTTTTTCTTTTTTTGCATATTCTTTTACTTTTAATACTAAATCATCTTTTTCTACATTTTCAATTTGTTCTTCAGAAATATTTGCAATATATAGTATTGGTTTAGTTGTTAATAAAAACATATCTTTAATCAAAACTTGTTCTTCTTCATTATACTCCAAGCTTCTTGCAGATATTCCATTTTCTAAATTTTCTTTTATTCTTTCTAATAAATTAATTTCTTCTTGGTATTTTTTATCTGCTTTCAAATTTTTTCTTGCCTTATCTAATCTTTTATTAACTGTTTCAATATCAGCAAAAATTAATTCAAAATTTATTATTTCAATATCTCTAATTGGATTTACCTCTCCATCAACATGTACAACATTAGAATCTTTAAAACATCTTACAACTTCACATATTGCATCTGTTTCACGAATATGTGAAAGGAACTTATTTCCTAATCCTTCACCTTTACTTGCACCTTTAACGAGACCAGCAATGTCTACGAACTCTATTACTGCATGCGTTGTTTTCTGTGGATTATACATTTCTGTCAACTTATCTAATCTATCATCTGGTACAGGTACTACACCAACATTTGGCTCTATAGTACAAAAGGGATAATTTGCACATTCTGCACCTGCTTTAGTTATACTGTTAAACATTGTACTTTTTCCTACATTTGGTAATCCTACTATTCCTAATTTCATATATACTTTCCTTTCTAAGACAATTTGGAAGTTCCTAATTTGTCTTACAATATTTATTGTATTATATCATATTTACTATTTTCGTTTTTCTTTAATTTCTTTTTTTATTTTTTCTAAAAATTCTTCTAGTTTAATTGTTTCGTTTTCTGCATTTTCTCTTGAACGAACTGAAACTGTATTTTCCTCAACTTCTTTTGCACCTATAATTAGCATATATGGTACTTTTGATATTTGTGCTTCACGAATTTTATAACCAGTTTTTTCATTTCTATCATCTACTTCTACACGAAGGCTTTCTTTAATTAACTCTTCTTTTATTTTATATGCATATTCATGTTGTTTATCTGTAATTGGCAATATTTTTACTTGTGTTGGTGCTAACCATGTTGGTAAAAATCCTTTTGTCTCTTCTAGTAAGAAAGATATAAATCTGTCAGAACTTCCTAGTATTGCTCTGTGTATTACTACTGGTCTATGCTTTTCCCCATCTTCTCCTATATATTCAAGTTCAAATCTTTCTGGTAGAGCAAAATCTAATTGACATGTAGGAATTGTTACATCATGGTTTAAGGCTGTTTTTATTTGTATATCTATTTTAGGACCGTAAAAGGCTGCTTCTCCTTTTGCTTCATAAAATGGTATTTCTAATTCTGTCAAAATTTCTCTTAATTGACTTTCAGCAGTGTCCCACATTTCATCATTATCTATATATTTTTCTTTATTATCTTTATCTCTTAATGATAATCTATATTCAAAGCTTGATGCTGGAAATCCAAAATCTTTCTGATATACTTCAACTATTAGCCTTAGAACTTTACCAGCTTCTTCTTTTATTTGATCTGGTCGTACAAATAAATGTGCATCATTTTGACACATTTGGCGAACTCTCTCTAATCCACATACACTTCCACTGTCTTCATATCTAAAATCGTGTGCAAGTTCTCCAATTTTTATTGGTAAATCACGGTATGAATGCATTTTATTTTTATAAACTAACATATGATGTGGACAGTTCATTGGTCTTAATACCATTTCTTCATTTTCCATCTTCATTACTGGAAACATATCTTCTTTATAATGCTCCCAATGTCCTGAAGTCTTATATAAGTCTACATTTGCTAAGGATGGCGTATACACATGACTATATCCTAAGGCAATTTCTTTATCTTGTATATATCTCTCTAAAATTCTTCTAATAGTTGCTCCATTTGGCAAATACATTGGTAAACCTGAACCTACTAATGGATGTGTCATAAATATTTCTAAATCTTTTCCTATTTTTCTATGATCTCTTTGTTTAATATCTTCAAGCTTTTTCATATGTTCTTCTAACATACTTGCTTTTGGAAAAGAAATTGCATAAATTCTTTGAAGCATCTTATTTTTTTCGCTTCCTCTCCAATAAGCTCCAGAAGAAGATAAAATTTTTACTGATTTTACTTTCCCTGTACTCTCAAGATGTGGTCCTGCACATAAATCTGTAAAATCCCCTTGCTTGTAAAAGCTTATTTCTTCTCCTTCTGGTAATTCATTAATTAACTCTTGCTTGTAAGGCTGATCTTCCATTAATTTTAGTGCATCATCTTTAGGTAAAGAAAATTTTTCTATTATAATATCTTCTTTAATAATTTTTTTCATCTCTTCTTCGATTTTTGCTTTATCTTCATCTGTAAAAGGTCTTTCAACATCAAAATCATAATAGAAGCCATCATCTATTGAAGGTCCTATTGCAAACTTAACTTCTGGAAATAACCTTTTAATAGCTTGTGCCATAATATGTGAAGTTGTATGCCAATAAGCCTTTTTCCCTTCAATATCATCCTCACTAAAAGAATGAATAACTAAATTACAATCTTCTAAAATTTCATACCTTAAATCTTTTATCTTTCCATTAATTTCACCACAGGTTGCAACCCTTGCCAAACCTTCACTAATCTTTTTTGCTACTTCTAAAATTGAACTTCCTTTTTCTACTTCTAAAATAGAACCATCTTTTAAACCTATTTTTATCATAATTTTCCTCCTTTTTTAGTGATGATTTTGGGGACTGAGGAAAAAATCATCATCTTTTTTATTAATTTTTTTTGAATTTTGACAATGATTTTTTTCTCCATCCCCAAAATCATCATCAAAAAACACTCCTTGGCTTGTGCCATAGGAGTGCATTATTTACACGGTTCCATCCTCATTTTTTCTTAATTTCTAAGATTATAACGGTTCTTTTCCGTCTAGCTTGTTCACTAGAGACTTGAAGAGTGAGTTTTTCAAATATGTTTTCTTCAGCTAGCTTTCAGCCTATGGCTAACTTTCTCTATAAGTAACCTTTATTTTACTTTTTCTCTTACTTGTCTTTTTTGTATTTGTTTATATTTTAATCTCTTTTGCTTTAGTTGTCAATAGTAATTTTTGCCTTTAAAGAATTTTTAAAATTTGCTTGTGTTTTTTTTATTATTATTGTATAATTTGTTTTGTATTTGTTTTGTGCCTTCATAGCTCAGTTGGTAGAGTGCAGCCTTGGTAAGGCTGAGGTCACGGGTTCAATTCCCGTTGGAGGCTCCATTAAATAAAATTGTTGCACCAGACGAAGGTATTTAAAAATCAACTGTAAAAGGTTGATTTTTTCTATTTTTTAGAAATTTTCGAATGTAAGGAAGAAAAGCTTCATACAAAATAGTTATGCGAATGTTACAAATTTTTAAAACTTTACTTTTTAGAATTAGTTACATTGAACAACTAACAAAATTATTTCAAAATCTAATAAATAAAATTATAAAATTCAAGATTTTGGACTAAGTCCCAAGTCCTTTATAGAATAGCTTAAAAAATAATAATATTTATGTTATTATTTAGTACATAAATATTATTTACATATGAATATAAACATAGAAAATTTAAGGGAGGAAATAGAAAATGAAAAACATTATAGTAGGTGTATGTATAAAAAGAGATGGAAAAATTTTAATGATCCAAGAAGCAAAGAAAAAAGTATATAAAATGTGGAATTTTCCTATGGGACATTTAGATGATGGAGAAACAATTTTTGAAGGAGCAAAAAGAGAAGTAAAAGAAGAAACTGGTTATAAAGTAGAATTGACAAGTATAATTTCAATACAGAATTATCCTAATAAAGAAAATATAAAAATTACATTTAATGCTAATATAATAGATGGAGATATTTCGTATGATAAAAATGAAGTATTAGATGTAAAATGGATTTCTATAGAAGAATTAGAGAATATGACTAGTAAAGAATTAAGAGCATATAATTCAAGTAAACATATAATAAAAGATGTAAAAGAAAATAAAGAATATCCTTTAGAAATTATTAAGAAGTTGGTGTATTAATTATGTTTAACATATTACAAAGCTCAACATTTATATAATTTTAAAAAGGAAAATGAAAAAAATGGAGATTAGTAAAGACTATAATAAATATTATGAAAAGATAGGCAATGAATATAATAATATTCGTTTAGATGTTAGAAATGACAGAGAAAATGTTATCGGAATTATAAAAAAATATTCGAACTCTAAAAATGCAAAAATTCTAGACATTGGTTGTGGTACAGGAAAATATGGAGAAATGATGCAAGAAAATGGATATAAAGTTGTTGGAATAGACAAATCTGAAACTCAAATTAATCAAGCAAAGCAATTAATTGAAGCTTATAAAGGAGATGCTACAAACTTACCATTTAAAGATGAGTCATTTGATATTTGCACAATGATTATAATGATTCAGCAATTATCAAAAAAAGATAGAATAAAGGCATTTGAAGAAGCACATAGAGTTTTAAAAACAAATGGCATATTGATTATAAAAACTTGTTCTCATGAAGATTTGAAATATAGATTTACAGCTAAATTTTTCCCAAAAACTCTTGAAATAGATAGAACAAGATATCCAGATATAACTGAATTAAGAAATGGATTATCAATTTTTTCAAAAATAGAAATAGAAAATTCATCTATAATTGTTGAAAAAAGCAAAGAAAAATATATAGAACAATATAAAAAAAGAGGTACTTCAAACTTTAGTTTTCTTACTGATAAAGAAATTTACATATGAATAAAAGAATTTGAAAAGACTTATAAAGAACAAGATATAATTCAAAAAATCACAAAAAATACTTTTATAATTGCAAGAAAGGATTAATTTTATGAAAAACATTTTTATAATTACTGGTAGAACTGGAGCAGGAAAATCAACTTTATGTCAAAAACTAGAAGAATATTTTAATTATCCTCTTCTTAGTTTTGCTAGTATGGGAAAGAAATTTGCTAATGCAAATGGTTATAACCGTATTAGAGAATGTCATCAAGCAATGGAATTAAATGAATTTAAAACGAAAATATCTCGGGCATATTTTAAATATAATTAATGAACAATTAAGTAATAGTGATGTGGTTATTGTTGATGGACTTTATATATATGATGTGGTAAGGGTACTCAAAGAAAATTATAATTGTAAGATAATGTATTTAGAAACAGATAATAATATCCGTTATGAGAGAATATCTAAAAGATTATCGATTACAATAGAACAAGCTAAAAAAGAAAATGAAATTAAAGAACGATTAAAAAATGAGGTTGAAATAGATAGATTGATTGAAAGTGCTGATTATGTTATTGATGGCAAAAAATGCATAGATGAAGTTTTTGAAGATGCAAAACAATTTATAGCAGAATAAAATTCTTAAAAAGATTATACTAAAAATCAAAAGACAATACTACTAAGCAGAAGTATTGTCTTTTGATTTTGCTTTATTGATTACTTTTTGAAAAAATTTGTAATAAGGTTCTAATTCTTCTTTCAAAAAATATTTTTAATAGCCTTTTTTCTAATTCTTTGGATAGCATTATCTACAGATTTAACTGGTGAATCCAATTTCTTAGCAATTGTTATATAGCTATCTCCTTTAATAAACCTATCTAATACTTGCTTTTCAAATTTACTTAGAGATTTATATACTGCTTGCTGAACTTCGTTATAATATTCTTCTTTCATAATTGTTTCTAAAGGATCTTCTACTGTTTTATTGTCAAAAGTATCTATCAATTCCACACTACTTTCATCATTATTTTCATAGGCAGATATATTAAGGGATAGATATGAATTCAAAGGCATGTGTTTTTGTCGATTTGATGTTTTTATTGCAGTAATTAGTTGTCTTTCTATGCAAATATTTGCAAAGGATTTAAAAGCATTCTGTTTTTCTGGATTAAAGTCTTTTATAGCTTTAAATAGTCCAATCATACCTTCTTGAATAACATCTTCTCTTTCTGCACCTATCATAAAATATTTTCCTACTTTTACATTAACTAGATCTCTATATTTTTCTAGTAAATATGATAATGCATTTTGGTCTCCTTGTTTAATTTGAGATATTATTTGTTCATCTGTTATATTATTATATTCGTCTGTTGTAAAATATATTTTTTCATTTTGCATATGTCATAAATACCTCCAAATGTACTTTTCCAGTATTATATATTTCAAAACCACTAATGTCAAGCAGTTTTAAGGATTTTTTTATTTATTTAGTTCATTTTTAAGCATTTTCCAAACTTCCTCTGATTCCATTCCCTTTTGCCAAGATGCAACTCCCCCTAAGTTTTTTTCAGTAATTAGTGAAACCTTTTCTTTTAAAGAATCTATATCTTCAATCCAAATTTGTTTCTTATTGTCACCATCAGTATATTCAACATAATTTTGCTTTAACTGATCATTCCATTGTTTATTTGCATTTTCTGGGATTACTGAATATGTGTTTTTCATTGAAACAGTTTTACTTGTCACTTTTCCATTACTATCTGTTGTCCATACTCTGGTATAGAAAGGAATGGCCAAAATTATTTTTTCAGGTTCTATTTCTTCTGTTTGTAAAAACTTATTTAAACTTAATTTTACCCAATCATAACCAGCTGTTGTTCCTGGCTTTGTACTTGATACTCCATATTCATCATATGCCATAAATACAATATAATCTGCTACATCTCCAATCACATGTCTATCAAAACACAAAGACCAAGTTTCTCCACCATCTGGTGCTGTTACATCAACAGAAGTTACTATACCTATATCTTTTAGTCTAGGTGTTAATTCTATTATAAATCTTGAATATAAATCTTTGTCCTCTTTTTTCATATTTTCAAAATCTATATTTATTCCATCAATTTTATATTCAATACATTTATTTACTATATCATCAATTAATTCTTGTCTATTTTTATAACTATTCATTATTTTTGATGTAACTTTTATACCTGCTTCTGCATTTGATACCATTGGCCATACTTTATATCCATTATTATGTGCCCATTTAATATATTCTTTTCCACTATCTCCAACGTTTTCCTTTAAATTCCCATTATCATCTAAATAGAAAAAGGATGGCGAAACTACATTAATTCCTTCTATCTTTGTGCCAGATCTGTCTGGTGCAGAAGCAACTTGTGAAAAATAATCCCAAGTTAAATTAACTTTCCCCTTTATTTGTTTTTCTTCTTTTTGTTCTTCTCTTACAGTAATTTGATTAGATAATTTGCTTGATTTTATATATCCTATCTTTCCATTTTCTGTTCTTATTTTAGAATAGTCTTTTTCAGTTGATAATACTATTACATAAGCTCCTTTTTTAATTATATCAACTGTTTTAGAAAGAATATTTGAAGATGATTTGACAGATATATTTGAGGTTACTACTGCCTTTTTCTGTTCTCTATCTAAAGAGTCAATAATTAAAACTTTTGTCTTTTCTATATTTTCTATTTGAATGTCATATACATCTTTCATTTCTGAAATTGGCAAATATGTAGTTCCATTTTTCTCAATTGCATGTGCATATATTTGTTTGTCTTTTCCATTAATTGTTATTGAGTTTTTTTCATAACCTATTGTTGCTATTTTTTTGTCATACGTTGTTATAATTTGGTTTGTTTCTTTTTCTTTGTATAAGTATTTATCAAAGAAATTTTGTATATCTTGTTGTGATAAATAAATAATTTTATCTTCAAATAATATTTCATTTTTTAGATTTGAGGTAACATTTTTATTATTAATTACTAAATTCACTTTTTTGTTTTGATCAAAAATAACAAAATTGTTTACTATTAAGCCTATTATAAATAATATTATTACTACACTTATTATAACTAATATTTTTAATAATTTTGTTTTTTCATTATTGGCTACTCTTTTTCCCTTTTTCATTTTTATCTTATTCCTTCCATTAGTCACAAATTTTTTTTTATTTTTATACTATATCATAAAAGTTTTTTTTAGCAAAGGTTTTTAGGAAAAAAAGTATCTTTTTATAAAGTAAAGTAAGATATTCATTTTTTTCTTATAAAAGTGTCGAAAAAATGAGACAAATAAAGTTTATCTCTATTGTCTCATTTTTCTTAAAAATTGCTTCTGTTCATCAGTTGTTCTATAAGATTCTATTGCTTTTTGTATAGCTTTATTATAAGTGAATTTATCTAAATTACATCTATTTAAGTATTCAATTGTTCTATTATAATACTTAATTAGACAAATGGAAACTGCCCAAGCTATAGCCATTTGTACATAATAATCTTTACTATTAATTTTATCAAATATATCAAAAGCTTTATTTAAATATTCTTCTTCAATATAATAATCTAAAATCATAACAACACCAAAACGTATTTCGAATTCTTTTTTTGATTTTAAAAACTGTTGTAAAAAATTCCACATATTTTCTTTATTCTTTTTTGTTATTTTTAGACCAGCACTAAATACATCACAGATTGCCCAATTATCAATTTTTGAAACAAAGTCATATATATAATTAAGAATTGTGTTAAAATCTTCTTCAGTTGCTAATCCTATTATCATACCTTTTAACATTTTTTCTTCATAATATTCATCCTTTATCTGATGTAATAAATTCTCTATTGGATATTCTTTTATTAATTCTTTTGCATATTTTCTAAGTATTGGTACTCTAACACCAATTATATTGTTTACTCCAGGACATAGTCCTCCATGAAATTCTTTATATCTTTCGTCTGCTAATTCAAATAAATTCTTTTTTATTTCTTCTTCCATAATTTTTTTAAATACCTTCTACCTTTTATAATATGAACTAAATTGTATAAGCTTTTTTATTTTAATATTCTTATTGTGTTAAATATAGTAATAAGTGTTGTTCCAACATCTGCAAATACTGCTTCCCACATATCTGTTATTCCAAATAAACTTAATACTAAAATTAGTATTTTAATTCCTATTGAAAATAATAAATTTTCCTTTATTATTGTATTAGTCTTTTTTGATATTCTTATAGCTTCAACTATTTTTGATAATTCATCTGTCATTATTACAATATCTGATGCTTCAATTGCTGAACTTGAACCTATTCCACCCATTGAAATTCCTATATCAGCTCTTGCTAATACTGGGCTATCATTTATTCCATCTCCTACATATGCAACTTTTTTATTTCCTGTAGTTTGTTTTATTAATTTTTCTAGCTCTAAATATTTTTCTTGTGGTAACATCTCTGCTTGTATTTCGGTTATTCCAATCTCTTTAGCAATTTTATTGGCTATTTCTTTTCTATCTCCAGTTAACATTTTTGTTCTTATATTATTTTTATTTAGTTGTTCTATTGTTGTTTTTGCATCTCTTTTTATTTCATCTGTTAAAATTATTTTTCCTACTATTTTTTCATCTATTTTTAAATATAATATTGTTCCTAATTCTACTTTTAAATTATCTTTTAATCCAACAAAACCTGCATTTCCTATTTTAACTTCTTTTTCTTTATATTTGTACTGAAGCCCTTTTCCAGAAACTTCTTTAAATTCTTTTACTTGTGTTGTATCTATTTCTTTGTTTACTTTATTTAATATGATTTTGCAATTGGATGATTTGAAAAACTTTCTCCTTTTGCAAAGTAATTTAATATTTCTTCTTCATTATAGTTATTATCTATTGCTTGTATTTCACTTACCAAAAATTTTCCAGTTGTAATTGTCCCTGTCTTATCAAATACAATTTCTCCAATATCTTTTAGACCATCTAAATAATCACTTCCTTTTATAAGTATTCCTTTTTTAGATGCCTTTCCTATTCCACTAAAATAACTTAATGGTACTGATATTGCAATTGAACAAGGACATGATATTACTAAAAATATTAGTGCTTTATAAATACTTTGACTATAGGTTATATTATTTTGTAAGATTGGAAGAAATACTGCAACTATTAACGCTAACCCTAATACTATTGGTGTATAAATTTTTGCAGCTTTTGCTACAAATGTTTCTGTTTTTGCTTTTTTATCTGTTGCATTTTCAACTAAGTTTAATATTTGACTTACAGTACTATTTTCATAAGTTTTTTCTACTTGAATTTCTATTAAACCTTGTACATTAATTCCTCCTGATAATACCTTAGTTTTTTCTTCTACTTTTATTAGTGCACTTTCTCCTGTTAATGCTGAATTATCTATCTCTGCTTTACCTTTTACTACCTTTCCATCTAATGGGATTTTTTCCCCTGCTTTTACTAGAATTATATCCCCTATTTTAACTTCTTCTGGATTTATTTGTAGTACTTCTTCCCCATTTTTTAGGTTTGCGTATTCTGGCTTTATATTCATTAAATTTGATATTGATTTTCTCGTTTTATTAACTGCTCTTGCTTCTAATATTTTTCCTATTTCATATAAGGTTATAACCATTACTCCTTCAAATGATTTATCTACAAAAAATGCTCCAATAACAGATATTAAAATTAAAGTATTTTCATCAAGGACTTTGTTTTTTATTATTTGTTTAAAGGCCTTTTTGGTTGTCTTAGATAATAATATTATTATAGCTACTATTTTTATTGTAATTGTTACTATTTTGTCTAAATATATATTCTGCAAGCATAAAAATTGCAATTCCAATTATTATTCTGTATTTGTTCTTTCAGCTTGTTCTTCTTTATCTTTTTCGTCTAAAACTTTTACTTCTGGTTCTAAACTTTGTACAAGATTTGTTATTTCTTTTTTTATGTTTTCCTTTTTGCTAGTTTGAAAAGTTAGCTTACATGTAGAAAAATTTACATTTACTTGTTCGTATCCTTCTGTTTGTGCTATTTTATCTTCTATTTTTTTTGCACAATTTGCACAGTCTAAACCTTCTAAGGTATATCTATAATTCTTCAATATGCTCACAACCTTTCTTTACTATTTCTGCTATATGATCATCATCCAAACTGTAGATTACCTCTTTTCCTTCTTTTTTGAATTTTACTAGTTTTGATTGTTTTAATACTCTTAATTGATGTGATATCGCTGATTGTGTTGTTCCTACTATTTTTGCTATGTCACATACACATAGCTCTTTTTCCATTAATGCATATATGATTTTCATCCTAGTTGAATCTGCAAATACTTTGAAAAATTCTGCTAAGTCATATATTATTTCATCTTTTGGCATTCTATTTTCCTCCTTTTATATATTGTATGTTTTCATATGATTATATGTTCATATGTTCATGATATGATATCTTTCTTTTTTTGTCAATACTTTAATTAAAAAAACTATAAAAATAAATTTTTAAGTAAAGCATGTAACTTTTGTCGAATTAATTCATATAATTATATAAAAGGAGGAATAAAAATGTTTAGAAGAAAATGTTACTGTATGAATAATAGCTACAAAGATAATTCATGTGAACTACACAATGATATAATTGAAGATAAATGTAATAATGTTGTTTCATATGAAGATTGTAGTAATAGTTGTGATTGTGGATTTGACGAAGAATATAATGTATTCCCTGAAAATCCTATGCTAGCACAAAGTTATGTTCCTTTTCAATATATGGATAAAACCTTTAAGCCTTGTGTTGGTCTAAAAATGGGTACTATATTCCCTGAATTAGTTAGTCCTTATGTTCCTTGTCAAGATATGGAACAACAAAGATTTATTGAAGCTACAAATGTAATTGGAAAGGGGTGTAATAAATGTCAATAAACGAAAATAGAAATTGTGGTTGCAACAATATGGAAGAAGTAACTGTTAATAATAATAGTTGTGGATGTGGTTGCGACTGTGAACCAGAAAGAACAATAGATTGCGACGTTAGAAGAGAAATGATTGAACAAATTAGATGTTATGATTTTGCAATTACTGAGCTTGCTTTATATTTAGATACGCATCCAGATGATCAAAGAGCTCTTTGTTTGCATAGAAAATATGCTAAACAAGTTAAAGAATTAAAAGATAAATACCAAAAAGTTTATGGACCTCTTACTATTAATTACCCTTGTAATAAGTGGAGATGGTTAGAAGAACCATGGGTTTCGTTTGTTTTGGGAGTAGCTTATTAAACTCTGCTTGAATAAAATTTAATTTAGAGTTTAATTTTAAAGATTTTAAAATTAAAAAATTATTACTTATAGGCTTGTCCTCTGTTGTCTGCTTTTGTTACTAAAATGATAAGTTCATTTTGATTTAATTCATAAATAATTCGATAATCGCCGAATTCTAAGTCGATATTCATTTTTACAACCTACCATTTTCTTTATATCGCCATTTGGCAGGTTATAAATTGCTTTGTAAATTCGTAGTCTTTGAATTTTGTCTTGTTTTTCAATAAATTTGAGAGCTTTAGGTCTAATTTTTATCTTGTAAATCATCATAAGTCAACCCCTCTCTTTGTAGTATTTCTTCAAAAGATACTGCATTTTTTAGTTCTTTTTCTTTGGTATCTTTGCTTTCTGTTAAATAGTCTAAATACATTACTTTTTCTGTAATATCCATGTTTTCTAAAATGACAGTAGGTTCTAGTCTTAATAGTTCAGAATCAATTGCTTTTTCCATTAGAATTTTAATAGAGTTTAGACATTCTGTATTAAGTCTTGGTGTCATTTTAATAACATCTTTGATTGCTTGAATTTGTGCTTCAGACATAATTAATCAGCTCCTTTCTTTGTAATTTATATGTATATTATAGCAAGTTCAAATTGAATTTACAATCTCTATTGTGAATTTATTAGAATTTGGTTTTAAAAGTTTAAATGGCTTTAAATTTATAATAAATTTCAATATTGTCATCATCTATTTCTATTTTATCAATTAATTTTAAAAGCAAATTTCTATCTAGGTTATTTTCATTAAAATCTAATAATTCTTTCACATTACAGATTAAATCTTCTTTTTTTATTGTATTCTTATTAATCTCTTTTTCTTTTTGAACTAGATTTAGTAAAGTTTTTTTATCTACTTCATATTGTTTAGAAAGTTTGATAAATAAATCTTCTGTGATAATTCCTTTTACTTTATCTTCATATAAAGACTGGATCAAATCATCCTTTTCAGTTATTTTAGAATTCAAATAATCTAATTTTTTATTATCTATTTGTGTATTAGGACAGATATATTCTAATTCATCGTATTTTAGAAAATCAGAAATGTTTTCTTTCAAACTAGTAATTACACTACTAATTAAAGTATCTTCTCTTAAATGGATATTGGAGCAAAATTTACTACCATTTCTTTTATAAGAAGAACACACACATCTAAAATATTTTCCATGATTTTTATTATAGGTTATTTTTGATTTACACTTTTTGCATAAAACTAGCCCTTGTAACAAATGAGGAGAAGAAGCGGTATAATTCCATTCATTTGATTTTTTATCAAGCATAATTTGAACACTATTAAAAATATTTCTATCAATGATTGGTTTGTGATTATTTTCAATAATAATATGTTGCTGTTTTGGTACATCAATAATTTTTTTAGTTTTGTAATTTAATTTGCTATATTTATGTTGTACTAAATCTCCTGTATAAATTCTATCTCTAAGAATTTTAGAAATCATAGTTGTACTCCATAAATTGGTTTTATTGTTTGGATTATAATAGTTTGTAGTTTTTCTTTTATATGCAAGTGGTGTTAGTATTTTATTATTATTTAGATATCTACATATTTGGGTTTTATTGTTTCCAGCATAATACATTTCAAATATTTTTTGAACAATAGGAGAGACTTCATAATCTACTAAAATGATATTTTTGTCCTTTTCATTTTTTTTATAGCCATAAGGCAAAAAAGATTTGATGTTTTGTCCACTGGATGCTTTCGTTAGTAAGCTAGATCGAACTTTTTTTGAAATGTCTTTTGCATACATATCATTAAACACTGATTTGAATGGTGTCATATCATTATTTGTGTTATTATTGTCAAATGTATCAATTCCATCATTTAAGGCAATATATCTTACATTTTTTAATGGAAAATATTTTTCCAAATAATAGCCTGTTTCAATGTAATCTCTGCCAAGTCTTGATAAATCCTTTGTAATGACTAAATTTACATTTCCAAGTTCAATATCATTGATTAAATTTTTAAAATCTGGTCTATTAAAATTTGTACCAGTAAATCCATCATCTACATATATTTTAAATAAAGTCCAACCTTGACTGTTTATATAGTTTGTTAGTAACTTTTTTTGTGTATCAATACTTTCAGATTCTTTGTCTTTTTCATCTTCTCTTGAAAGTCTTGTGTAGATTCCTACTTTAAAATAAGTAGGGGGAAAGTTATAGTTTAACTCTTGCATTTTGCCTCCTTCCCAGAGTTTAAATTTACGATAACTATTTATTTATACCTTTATATTTTATTTCATTTTTATCATTATTTAAATTCCAAAAAAAATAATTTTCATTTAACCATTCTTGCATTAATTCTGTAAGTGTTAAGCCATTTTCATCATATATATTTGTTACTTTAGGTTGTAATGTGTTTTTTTGCATTGAATCACCTTCTACATAAGTTTATGAACGAAAAAAATAAATATAAATTGTCCGAAGATAATTTATATTTATTCATTTTAGTTCAAAATGTGTTTACTTATTTTTTTATATAGTTTTGTAGTAGCAATCTGCATGTTAATTGCTACTACATAGATTATATAACATTTTATTTGTTTTGAAAATAGATACAAGTGAAATTTTTAAAGGCTTATATTTCAATGTTTATAGAAGAAAAATATATCCACTTTAATTTTATTTTACAAATTTTCTTTTATTTCTGGAAATAAATCATAAAGATTATATCCTAATAAATCATCAAAATATGCTTTTAATTTATATGTTTTTTTTACATGATATTGTGTATTTGGATGACCACCTTTTCTTATAATAAGATCAATTAGTCTTTTATCTATTGTAAAAACATTTCCTATACTTGTACACATTAAATCACATAAATTTACTATTTTTTCTTCCATTGTATATTCATGGTTTTTTATAAATTCAGTTAAAAATGGATTTTTTGCAAGATCTGGAACACCACCAGCTGTACAAATAATATCATTATTCAAAAATGAATGTGTTAAACAGATGTTACAATAATCTTCATCAAAACCTTTTTCTTTTAAAAATTCAAAACCTTTCATTTCATGACTCTGTGGTTTATCACTATATTTTCCAATATCATGAACATATCCATGTGATATTGCTTTATCTATATCTACATTGTAACCTTTTTCAGTTAAAGCTTTAGCAATTTTTCCTGCTGTATTTCCTACACAAATGCAATGATTTATCCATTTATCACTTTGAGTTGTTCCTCTAAAATTTTCTAGTATTTCTAATGCTTTGTTACTTGTTAATTTCATTTCTATTCTCCTAATTTCTTAAATAAATCTTTAAATATTTTATCAACATTCAAATAATTAACAATTGTTATTTTATGGTTATTTTCTGTTAGTTCATAAGATGTATCATCATTAATATTTGGACAACTAATTTCATTAGTTTCAAACCATTCTTTGTTAATTATATAAGCTATAACACTAATATCCCAAATAACTCTTCTTTCTTGAATACCATGCACACCATCATCATAAAATCTTTGGCATAGATAGTCGCATAATTCACTTGTTCCTTTTAAGAAATGTTCTAGTTCATATATTGATGTTCTTAAATTTGATGCTACATTTTTACAAGGAATAATAGTTAATTTCACTTTTGATGCAAAAATAGTTCTTACAGCTTGTACATCTTGTTTAAAATTAAATTCCTTATTATCTTTACTTAAAAAACTATTTCCTCCAAGCCAAATAACTTCAATTTTATCAATTATTTTAGGTTCTTTTTTTATGGCAATAGCTAAATTTGTTATTGCTCCTATTGCTAAAATATAAGTTTTATTATTCTTATTTGCAATTTCAATTATTTTATTTACTGCATCATTTTCTTTGTTATAATCATTTATTACATAGTCTGTTGAACCTTTAAATACTTTATTAGTCCAGTCAAAATTTAACCAATTACATATTTTAATGATTTCATTATAACTTTTATCAGTTCCTTCCTCAATAGAGATACTATTATCATGATGATATGGTGCTACTGTAATTGCCTCAATATTAAATTTATCTTGTGATTTTAGTAAATAGGAAAGAGCAAATTGATCACCACATTCATTGTAAATATCTGTATCCAAAATAACATTTACTTTTTGCTTATCACCTTTTTTATTTAATTTTGATATTCTTTCGTATATTTCTTTCCACTTTGAAACTCTATCTAATGTTTTTTCTTTTTGATTATATCTTGTATTCATTGTAAAAACTTTAATTCCATTATTTTTTAAATCTAAACTTATTCTTGTATTATCTTCAATCATTAAATCAATATTATTTTCTAAACATACTACAGTTTTTGCATGTTTGTCATAGGCATCTGTAAGTATTAATTTATCATAAACAATATTGTATTTAGCTAGCCATTCAATAGTTAATTCATAAGGATTTGTGTATTCTCCATTATTTCTTCCAGTTATTATATATATTTCGTGTCCATCTTCTTTTAATTTTTTTATGTAATAAGATGAATCTTCTATTGGTTTTAGATTTTTCGCAAACTTTTCAATATTTGAATTATAAAAACTTGTTTCTTCTTCATCTGTCCAATCAAACATTCCTTTTCTTAAATTTTCTAGATTTTCATTTATAATTCCTGTGTTTCTTAACTCTTTATCATGTTTTAAATATTCTTTTAATAATGTATCATCAAAATTAGATATGCAGTTATCTATATCTATACCAATTCTCATTTTTTAAATCCTTTCTTTATAGTTCATAATTATAGATTTTACAGTTTTCATTAATATTTGAAGAGTTCCCATTTTCAGGAATACCATTAAAATACCAATAAATTGCTCTTGATATTCCTCCATGTGTAACTAATAAAATATTATCATCACTATTACTTGATTTTAATTCATCTAGAAAATCAGATATCCTTTCATATACACTTTTCATAGTTTCTAATTCTGGATATAATCTATCTGAATTATAATTCCAAAATTCATCCCATTTAAGTTGCTTGAAAGGAACTTTTTCATATATTCCCATATTTCGTTCTTTTATTCTATTTTCAATTATCACAGGAATATTTTTGTTTAATCCAAATAATTTTAATGTATGTTCCGTTCTTGGTATTGGAGAACAAAATATTTTATTGATATTTAACTTTTTAATATCTTTTCCAACTGCTATAGCTTGTTGGATACCTGTTTCATTTAACGGCTCATCTTCAGTTGCTATAATTTCATTTTTACCCATATTAGTTTCACCATGTCTAAGTACATATAATTTCATTACAAATCTCCTAATTACTTAAATAAATATTAATAGTATGTTATCATAAAAAATTCATATCTTCAACAAATTTTTACATTAATTTTAATCAGCCACATATCCATATCAAAACCACTAACAATATACACACTTAATTTTGTAAAAATCCCTTTTCCTGTATCATACCCTTTAAACTCCAAACAACTTTTTTTGAGTTTTTGTTTATTTTTGGCATATTAGAAGTCTGTCAAAATATCCACTTTAAAGATATGAAAAAAAGCCCCAAGTGGATATATTAAAGGTATCCATTTGAAGCCCATTTTATATCCACTTTAATAATAAATATGGATATAAAAATCATATAAACAAATAGTTCCTCCAAACAAAACGAAAACTGGC
This sequence comes from uncultured Clostridia bacterium, assembly GCA_948857205.1. Classification (GTDB taxonomy): domain Bacteria; phylum Bacillota; class Clostridia; order TANB77; family CAG-508; genus CAG-269. The sequence continues at coordinate 28,162 of CAQPRV010000107.1, read as the reverse complement.
CTTGGGAAAGGGGGAATTTCTAATGTGGACTTATAATAAAACATTACAATATCCAATTAATATAAAATGTACTGATCCAAGATTAGCTAAAGTTATTATATCACAATATGGTGGACCTGATGGAGAACTTGCAGCTTCTCTAAGATATTTATCTCAAAGATTCGGTATGCCAGATCAAAAATCAAAAGCTATATTAAATGATATAGGTACTGAAGAATTAGCTCACTTAGAAATGGTTGGAACAATTGTACACCAGCTAACAAAAGACGCTTCTATTGAAGAAATTGAAAAAGCTGGATTAAGTGCATATTATACAGATCATGGAGTAGATGTATATCCATCATCAGCAGCAGGAGTACCATTTACTGCAGCATATATTGCATGTAAAGGTGACCCTATTGCCAACTTACAAGAAGATTTAGCTGCAGAACAAAAAGCAAGAGCAACATATGAAAAGTTAATTGACCTATGTCGTGATAATCCAGAAGTACTAGATCCATTAAGATATTTAAGACAAAGAGAAGTAGTACACTTCCAAAGATTTGGAGAAGCGCTTAGAGGCGTTCAAGATAAATTAGCTGAAAAGAAATTCTATATGAATGACATGAAACCATATGACTCAAATAACAACAATTGTGGTTGCAATTAAGAAAAAAGCACTTAAATTTGGACTACTAAATAATTAGTAGTCCAAATTTATATATCAAACTTATGACAAGCTATCAATAACTTTTTGTAGCATCTCTTTATACTTTTCAAGTTTTGCCTTTTCTTCATTTATCTTTGACTCAGGAGCCTTATTAACAAAACCAGGATTTGATAACATTTTTTCACATCTAGCAACTTCTGCTTCTAAACGTTCTTTCTCTTGTAATAATCTATTATGTTCCTCCTGTAAATCAATTAATCCATTTAAAGGAATATAAAGTTCTATACCATCTTTAATAATATTAATTGCATTCTTTGGAAGCTCACATTTATCTTTCTTTATAATAATTTTATCTCCAAAGCCTAATTTTAAAAGAATCTCTTCCATCTGTATTAACTCTTCTGTAAATTGAATTGTTACAAAAATTAATTCTGATTTTTTACTTGGATGAATATTTTTATTATTCCTGATGTTTCTTATTTCAATAATAATTTCTTTAACTTTTTCAATTATATCCTTATTTTCATCATAGTCTACCCTTTGTTTCATTTTTGGCCAATTAGAAATCATTAATTCCTTATCATCATAATTTACAAGATTAGAATAAAGCTTTGATGTAACAAAAGGCATAAAAGGATGTAATAATTTTAAAATATCTCCAAAAACATAATTTAATATAAAACTAACTTGCAATTTTTCTTGCTTATTTTCGCTATATAATCGAGTTTTTGCCATTTCAATATACCAATCACAGAACTCATTCCAAACAAAACTATAAATATTATCTAATGCAATTCCTAAATCATATTCCTCAATATTTTTAGTAACTGTTATTATTAAATTATCAAGTTTATTTAAAATCCATCTATCTTGTATTTTTAGTTTATCTGCCCTATATTTACCAGTTTCTTTATCTTTTATTGCTTCAGCAAATTCCATTATTTCTTCTTTTGTTGATATATTATTTATTATAAATTTTCCCGCATTCCATAATTTGTTTGCAAAATTTGAAGCTTGTTCTAATTTTTCAGGCATATATCTAATATCATTACCCATAGTAGTTCCAGATAATACAGAAAACCTTAAGCTATCTGCTCCATATTGTTCTATAATTTCAATTGGATCAATTCCATTTCCTAAAGATTTTGACATTTTTCTTCCTTGTGAATCTCTAACAATTCCATGTACTACTACATCTTTAAATGGATTATTATTAGTTAGTTCTATTCCCTGTGTCATCATTCTTGATATCCAAAAGGTAATTATATCATATCCTGTAACTAAAACATTAGTTGGATAAAACATTTTATAGTCATCTGATTCTATATTCGGCCAACCTAAAGTTGAAAATGGCCATAAAGCCGAACTAAACCATGTATCTAATGAATCTTCATCTTGGTGTAATTTATTAGAATTACATTTTTCACATTTTGCTGGAGTTTGTTTTTCTACATTCATATGACCACATTCATCACAATAATATACAGGAATTCTATGTCCCCACCACAATTGTCTTGATATACACCAATCTTGAATATTATCTAGCCAATTAAAGTACATTTTTTCATATCTTTTTGGTACAAATCTTACTTCATCTTTTCTAACAACATCAGCAGCTTTTTTAGCTAAATCTTTCATACTAATAAACCATTGTTCAGATATTCTTGGTTCTATTGTATTATGACATCTATAGCATTTTCCAACATTGTGATTGTAATCTTCTATTTTTACTAAAGCTCCAATTTCTTCTAATTTCTTAACTATATGTTTTCTTGCATCAATTGCTTTCATTCCTTTATATTCTGAAACTAAATCTCCCATTATTGAACTATCATCAAAAACTTCAATAATTTCTAAATTATGCCTTAATCCTGCTTGATAATCGTTTGGATCATGTGCTGGTGTAATTTTTACACAACCTGTTCCGAATTCTTTTTCTACAAATTCATCCGCAATTACAGGAATCTCTTTATTCATTATTGGAAGAATAGCTTTCTTACCAATTAAGTCTTTATATCTTTCATCCTCTGGATGTACTGCTATAGCTGTATCTCCTAACATTGTTTCTGGTCTTGTTGTTGCTACAATAATATATTTTTCAGTATCTTTTATTTTATATCTTATATGCCATAAATGTGATGCTTCATCTTCATATTCAACTTCTGCATCTGAAATAGTTGTATGACATGATGGACACCAGTTAATCATTTTTTTACCTTTATAAATTAATCCCTTATTGTATAATGTAATAAATTGCTCTATTACTGCTTCTGATAACCCTTCATCTAATGTAAATCTATTTCTTTCCCAGTCACAAGAACATCCTAATTTTTTTTGTTGTTGCTGAATAGTTCCTCCATATTCTTTTGTCCAAGCCCATGCTCTTTCTAAAAATTGTTCTCTTGTTATATCTGATTTTGTAAGCCCTTCTTCTTTTTTCATTTTTTCTACTACTTTAACTTCAGTTGCAATAGCTGCATGGTCAGAACCTGGTAACCATAAAGTATTATATCCTTGCATTCTTTTAAAACGAATTAAAACATCTTGAATTGTGTCATCAAGTGCATGCCCCATATGTAGTTTTCCTGTTACATTTGGAGGTGGCATCATTATACAATAACTTTCTTTTGTTTTATCCATACTAGGTCTAAAATATCCTTTTTCTTCCCACTCTCTATATAAATCATCTTCAAATTCTTTTGGATTATAATTATCCTTTAATCTTTTATCTTCCATTTTTTAACCCCTTCCATTTTTATATAATTTAACATTTTTATATAATATAAAGTCATATAACTTTATTATTATACAAATAAACTCGCCCCTATTCATAAGGGCGAGTTTATACTCACGGTACCACCTTAATTATAATTTATTTTTCTAAAATTATATCTTAATTAGTTTTTAACGCTACTTAAGCGAATACTCTTACTTTTTTCAGAATATTGACAAAAAAGCTACCTTCAGTTTACCTTTTTTGTAAGAAGTTTACAACCTATGACTTCTTTTCTCTTTCAAATAGTATAAACTTAATCCTCTTTTTTTTAGTCTTTTTCCTATTTGTATTTTTTATTATTACACAATTTCAAAAAAATTACAAGTATTTTATGACAATAAATTAAAAATTTGTTACATTTATGTACTTGATTTTTAATTGATTGCCATAATAAAATTTATATGATATTATTTTATAAAAAAGGAGAAAGAAAATGGCATTTGATGGAATTGTAACAAAAGCAATAGCTTCAGAATTACAACAACTATCTGGAGCAAGAATAGATAAAATCTACCAACCTAATAAAAACAATATTATATTAGGTTTTTATCATAATGGAAAAAATTATGCACTAAATATAAATATAGATCCAAAAAATTATAGATATCATATAACAACACATGCTAGAAAAAATCCAAAGGTAGCCCCTAACTTTTGTATGGTACTAAGAAAACACTTAATAGGTCTACATATAAAAAACATAATAACAAACAACCTTGAAAGAATAATAACAATTGAATTTGAAGGTTTTGATGATGTAGACGATATAATTACAAAAAAATTAATAATAGAATTAATGGGAAAACATTGTAACATAATACTAATTGATGAACAAAATATTATAATAGATTGTATAAGACATATAAATTCAGAAAATAGTTCTAGAAATATTTCGCCACATACAAAATATATATATCCACCTGTTACAAAGCTAAATATATTGGAAATTAAAAATTTTAAAGAATTTGTAAAACCACTTAATATAGAAAATTTAGAAGATATATCAACTAATATATCTAATACTTATAATGGAATTTCGAAAACATTTATAGATAATATCATAAAAAAACTAAAAGTGAATGAACTAAATAGTGATAATTTAGAAAAAATATATTTATATATCATAAAGATTATAAATCTAACTGATTCTAATAAATTAAAATTCGAATCAATTTATAAAAATGACACTATTATAGATTATACTTTAGTTCCTTCTAATTCTAATGAAAGCTTTGAATTAAATTTTTATATAGATGATTATTACTTTTCAAAAGAATCAGATGAAGACTTTAAAAATTATAGAAATAGTATTTTAAAAATGATTTTAAATACCTTAAAAAAATATAAAAAAAGACTATTTAATATAAATGAAAAATTAGAAAATTGCGAAAATATGGATTTATATAAATTATATGGTGAATTAATTACAACTAATTTATACAAAATAAAAAATCATAATATATCTAATATCACCTTAGAAAATTATTATGATAATAATAATTTAATATCTATTCCTTTAGATATTAAATATACTCCAAGTGTTAATGCTAAAAGATATTTTAAAAAGTATAATAAATTAAAAAATGCTTTAGAAGTAGTAACTATTCAAAAAACTGAAACTGAAAAAGAATTAAATTATATAGAAAGTATTGTTTATGAATTAGAAAGAGCATCAAATTTAGATGAAGTTTTAAGTATTTTTGAAGAAATAACTGAAAATGTTATTTTTAAAGATAATGTTTCTTACAAAAAAAGCCCTAAAGTAAAAAAATCTACACTCACTAAAAATAAAAATGTAACTTTTAATCCTATCAAATATACTATTGACGGTTTTACTCTATTAGTTGGCAGAAATAATAAAGAAAATGATTATTTGACATTAAAGTTTGCGAAAAAAACTGATTTATGGTTTCATACAAAAGATATTCATGGAAGTCATGCAATTTTATTTGTTGATGGAAAAGTTCCTAGTGATATCGTTTTAATTAAGTGTGCTCAAATTGTTGCTTTTCATAGTAAAGCTCGTGATTCCTCAAATGTACCTGTTGATTATTGTGAAGTAAAATTTGTAAAAAAACCTAAAGGCAGTAAACCAGGAATGGTTATATATAGTAATAATAAAACTTTAAATGTGCAACCTAAAATTTAGTAATTATACCCTGACTTAGCTTGAAACTTACAAACAGAAAAAATCTGAAAAATAAAAAATTCTTCAGATTTTTTCATGTGGTTAAATTTATAAAATTAATCTATGTATAATATCAAGCTACCATAATATCAATAATGTAACAATAGTTGCAACCCAAATTTCAGGTTTGCTAAGATCTTTTGCTATAAATTCAATTTTTTGATCTAAATCATCTTCTGTATTTTTCTCATCAACAATACTTACTTTATAATATTTTGCATATTCAGTTTTAAAATATAGTTGAAAGTCTCGATTTTCTTCTCCTCCCATATTGCTTATATCATAATATTTTGAACCTAAATGTACTCCTCTCTCTGAATAAATGTCAATTTTTAAATATTTTCCATTTATACTTTCTATATCTTTAATTGTACCTTTTATTCTTCCATTTATTAAAGTTGCTTGTGCTTGTTCTATATTTACTTGTTCTATTTGTCCTATACTTCTCATATCTTTATAACTTGAATTTAATCCAACATTAATAATCAGCTCTGAAAATATGAAAAATATTATTATCCATATTGCATATATAATAAATGTTTTTATTCTACTCATAATTTTTCTCTCCATTTTTTATTTATGTTTATATTATAGCAAAAAATGGCATTTTTTACAATATTGTTACGATAATTAATTGAAATATTATCTTTTAAATTTTATAATATAATATATTTTTCTCATATGTAGGCTTTTGATTTAGTTTTTATTATAAATAGATAATTTATGATAAAATCTTTTTGATTTATTATTTGGTTTATTTTATTTTTAATTAACTACATAATAATTCTTTTTCTAAAGAAACAGAATAAATATAAACCTTGCTAACCTTCATATCTAGTGCTTCTTCTAGAGCTCTTTTATACAAATCTAATTGTTTTTGATATTTACTAATTAAAGCTTGTTCCTTACCAATTTCTACAAAATCTGTTTTATAATCAACCAAAATTAGTTCATTATTTTCATTAATATAAAATAAGTCTATAATACCCTGAACTAAAATATCATCATCAACTTCTTGTTTAAAAATTTCCTTTGCAGAAACGTTAATATAAAATGGTTTCTCCTTCTCTATTTTTTTAGCTTTTTTTAGCTCTTTCCAAATATTAGATTTCGTAAAAGCAAATATTTTAAAAGGAGATATTGAATCCGCTTCTTTTTTTGTTATTATCTGCTTATGTAATAATTCTGAAATCAAAGCTTTAATCTCTTCAATTGTATAATTTTTCTTCTCATCAAGCTTTTGAAGGCACAAATGCACTAAAGTACCTTTTTGTGCTGAAGATAGCTTTTCTTTGTCATCTTCTTTTAAAAACTTTGGTACTGGAAAAGTTTCTTTTTCAAATTGCTTATTATCCTTTTCCTTATCAAGCTCTGTGTCTTTAACTAAGAATTCATCTAAGCTAGCTTCTAATTCTTCCTCTATTTGCATTTGCTTTATTTTAGTTACAGATGTTTTAGTAGGAATTATTGTAGATAATTTATGAGCATAACTCCAATTTATAGTTTTTGATATATCTTTTATTCTATCTTCATCTAATCTATAATTGTCTAATAAGCTTATTACATCAATTTCTTTTTTCTCAAAACTTTTAAAAGAACTCGTTAATTCTTTTTTATCATATACTTTTAAATCCACTATATCCTTAATTGTATCTTTTCCATATTGATATACAAGCAATATCCAATCTAAATATTTTTTATATTTTTTTACTAAAATAGGATTAATTTTATTTTGGCATTTTGGATATTGATTTACTTGTTGTTCTATTTTCTCTATTTCTTTGTCATAGGCTTTAGTTAACCCTGTAATAAACAATTTTTCTTTTGCTCTAGTTAAAGCAACATATAAAATTCTCATTTCTTCTGACATAGTTTCAACTAATATCTTATTTTTCAAAGCTACCTTTGTTAAAGTATCATATTGTACTTGTTTTTCATAATCAATATATTTAACACCTATTCCCATGTCTTGATGTAATAATATGTTCTGATTTAAGTCCTTTAAATTAAATTGCTTACTTGTCCTTGACAAAAATACTACTGGAAATTCCAAGCCCTTACTTTTATGAATACTCATTATTCTAATTACATTATCATTTTCACCAATTAATTTTGCTGCTCCTAAATCTCCACTACTTAATTTTAGTTTTTCTATAAAATTAATAAAATTATATAATCCTTTAAAATTGCTACTTTCATATTGCTTTGCTCTTTGAAATAACATTTTTAAATTTGCTTGTCTTAAAGATCCATTTGGCATTAATCCTACATAATTGTAATATCCAGTATCTAGATAAATTTTCCAAATCAACTCATCTAAGGCTAGATATTCTTGTTCTTTTCTCCATTTTGATAATAAGTCAAAAAAGTTCTGTATTTTATTTTTTAGCTTTATATCTACATCCATTTTTGCTTTTTGCATACAAGTATAAAAATTGTCATATTTATCTGATAATCTAATTTCTACTAGTTCATCATCTGTAAATTTTCCTATATTTGACCTTAATACTGTTACTAAAGGAAGGTCTTGTATTGGATTATCTATTATTTTTAGCAAACTCATAATTGTTTGTATTTCTATAGAAGCTAAATATTCTTGAGAACTATCCGAAAATACTGGCATGTCTAAATGTATTATTTCTTGTTCATAAACTGGTGCAATATTTGATGTTGATCTTAATAGTATTACTATATCTTTATATTGGATATCTCTATATTTATTTTTCTTTCCATCCCAAATTTGAAATTTATTTTCTATTAGATTTTTTATTTTGTTTGCTACAAATCTTGCTTCTAATTCAACATCTTCTATTCTTTCTTGTTCTTCTTTTTCTTCACCTTCTTCTGTTTCTTCAAATTCTTCTTTTGTTTCTTCTTCATCTTGTTTTAAGTCTATTATATCAAGCTCTATATTTAAGTTTTGTTCTATTGTTGTATAGTCTGCTCCTAAATTTAAATATTCTTCTTGATTATATTCTATATCTCCTAATAAACTACTCATTATATTTTGAAAAATTTCATTTGTAAATTTTAATACCTTATCCCTACTTCTAAAATTTTTGAATAGTTTTATTTTTAAATCTTCGTTTTCTTTTTTGTTTTCTATGGTTTTATAGTTTTCATATTTTTCTAAAAATAATTCTGGTCTTGCTTGTCTAAATTTATATATACTTTGTTTTACGTCACCTACCATAAAAATATTTTTTCCTTTTGATACTGCATTTAAAATATATTCTTGTACTAAATTACTATCTTGGTATTCATCTATTGCTATTTCTGCATAAGTTTCTTTATATTTTTTTGCAACTTGTGTTGGTTCAATTTTGCCATCTACTTCTTTTAATAATATTTTTAATGCAAAATGTTCAATATCATTAAAGTCTACAAGGTTTTTTTCTCTTTTTCTTTTTGAAAATTCTTTTTGAAATTCTATAATGATGTTTTCTAATTTTTGTAAGGTACTGTACATGTCTACTATATCTTGTTTTGCTTCTCTTGAATTACATATTAATATTTTGCCTATTACTTTACTATATTTTTGCTTTACATTATCTCTAATGATTTTTGCTTCATCTTTTATTTGAGATTCTACTTTCTTTCTTGACCAAGTTATAAAGCTGATATTCTGACTAATTTCATAGGCTTTATCCCAGTTGTCTAAATTTTTATTTAGGTTTTGTAACATGTCTATGTCACTTCTTATTATTTTTTGGAATTTATCTAGCTCTGGATCATAAGATAAACTCTTTTCTACCTCTTGTAAAGTTGTTATATCATCTATTAATTCTTCTTCTACTTCTTTTAGTAGTTCTTCTCCCCATATTGTATTACTAAAATCTTCATTATTTATGTCTTTTAAATTAAACATCTCAATTTTTTCTTTTAACCATTTTTCAGGAAAGGGATTACTTTGTATATAATTGTATATTTTTAGGATAATTTCTTTTAGTGGCGTATCATCTCTATAACTTGTGTAGGTGTTTATTAGTTTTGTAAAAGCTTCGTCTTCTTCTTCGTACTTTTTTTCGAATATTTCCTCTATAACTTCTTGTTTTAATAATTCAATTTCTGTTGTGTCTCCTATTCTAAAGTTTGGTGATACATTTTCTAGTTCATAAAAATAGTTTCTAACTATATCTAAACAAAAGGAGTCTATAGTACATATACTAGCTTTATTTAATAAGGTTATTTGTCTTTGTAAATTTAGATTGTCTGGATCTTCATCTATTTTTTTATATATTGCATCTAATATTCTTTCTCTCATTTCAGACGCTGTTGCATTTGTAAAGGTTACTACAAGTAGTTTGTCTATGTCTATTTTTTCATCAATTATTTTATGTATTATTCTTTCTACTAGTACAGCGGTTTTACCACTACCAGCTGCTGCTGCAACTAGTATATTTGAGTTTTTTTCATATATTGCTTGTTCTTGCTCCTTTGTCCATTTCATTTTTTGTTCTCCTATTTCTTATTATTGTTTATTTATCTACTATATGGTTTAAAATAAAAATTAAAACCTGTGTATTTATAATGTTTAATATTTAAGTATTCTTCTATATCCTTTTTGGCTGATTCTGAAATTTCATTTATTCTTTGTGTTTTATTGTTATGTATTGCTAAGGGTACTACATATCTCTTTTTTGCTTTTATATTTATACAATATTTATCGTTTATTGGAGTGTCGCTTCCATATACTGTTGTTGCATTTTGAAATTTAATAAAATTTTCTCTTATATATTCATCTTCACAGTTTAGGATTTTATTTATAACTTCTTTTTCTGATAAATTGTATAAATCATTTATTGTTAAATAACCTTTTATATTCATAGATTTTACAATATCAGCTAAAAATTGCATACTGGTTCTATCCTCGTCGCATATCCATTTTGGCCATAATTTTGATACTATATTTATATATTTTTCACAAATTTTATAATCTTTAAAGCCTAATTCTTCAATACCTTCTTCATTTTTTAAAATTGTTATATTATTATATATTTCTCTTATTTTTTCTAAATCCCATACCCTTTTGAAGGTTAATCCACTTGAAAAATTGTATTCAAATCTATCTGCACTTAATTTTGGTGTGTCATTATCTGCAATTGGATATATATGATAATCTGATACTTCTTCTATTTTAATTTTGTCTCTATTTAATAGTTTCATTATTTCTTTTGAGTTTCTTATTATAGTTTCTGTTCTTTCTTCAGTTGATTCTTGATTTTCGTAATCCCCATTCATAAAATCTATAACATGTTTAAAGGTGGGCGTTGCTATGTCATGAAATAATCCTGCTAGTGTTTGTTTTTTATCTTTTGTAAAATTCCATACTATTAGTGCTACTCCAATACTATGGTCTAAATTTGAGTACCAGTATTTAATATTAAATATTTTTGTATAATCTGTGCCACAATTTAAACTTATTCCATTTATTCTTTGCATTTCTGGTGTGTCTATATATTCTTCTAACCATGTTGGAAATTCTGGTGATAATATTTTAAAATATTCCTTTACTTCTTCTTTTAGATTTTCTAAATATTTGCTCTTCATTTTTTACCTCTCTTTACTTTTTTCTTTATTTTATATCACTTTTTAAATAATATCAAAATATTAATTACGATAATTTTCATTTTCTAATGAACCTATAATTCGTTTTATCATGTTAATTAACTTTATTCTATCTTCTGCATGTGTTTCTTCTATAGTAAAAGCTGTTTGTTCTCTCATAGAATAGTCTCCTCTTTTAAAGGTAGGATTTTCTGCCTTTATCATTTCAAACAACTTTACATCTTTAACACTATCCCAACGTTTCCTATATATATCTTTTTCTTCTTCCTTATCAAATAATAAATTTAATAGACTTTCCACTTTTTCTCTTTCTGTTAAATCATGTTTTTTCAAAATTTCAAATTCATGTTTTTTGTATTTTGAATTGTAAGACATTTGTTTTGAGACTTTCATAATTTGACTAAATAATCGTATATTTTCTCTAATTACCTTTATATCTATTGTTCCATTTGGCATTCTAAACTCTATTGTATTTATTCCATTTTCTTTTATATTTTTAACATTAACACCTCTATTTCTAGTATTTTGCATTCTTTCCATTAATCTATTAAAATCTTCTTCTGTCTCAATAGTAACTTCTCCATTTTCAAACATTTGAGAAATTTCATATTCACTACTTATTGCTGCTACAGTCATAATAAATCTTGGCTCTTCGTTAACTTTATTGACCATTTTATATATAATTTCTTCACCTTCATTATTAATTCTATAAAAGTTTTCCCATGCCTTATAATTTTTTCCAAAATAGTCTGCACCAATATGAATATGTCCTCCACATGTTTCCTTTATCTCTAATCCTAGTTCTTGCATAACTTTACATACAGTTGCTAATTCATATCTATCATCTTCTGTCATGTGCATTATAGGACTAGTTATTTCAACTCCATCATCTAAAGTTGTATCTTCTTTTACTGTCCAACCATCTAATATTTTTCCGATTGTTCTAATAGAAGTTGCATATTTTCCTTCTGCTTCTAATTCAACACCTATTGTCATATCCTTGGGTATATCTAAGGTTTTCTTATAAATTTCATCTGGAATAATACCAAAATCTTTAAATTTATTTTTATCTTTTAAGGAACAAACAATTAATAATTGTTCTTTATAATCAAAAAGATGCATATATTTTTTCTTTTCTTCATCAGTTAACTTATATATTTCACTAATATCCATATTTTATCTATCACCTAACTTGAAAAATCTTTTTATTTTATTTAAAATCTTTTGTACTATATTTTCTTCTTTTACTAAAATTCTTATTTCTTCATAACTATTGTCCTTTTTGTTTTTAAATAAATTATTCTTATTATATTTTTCTATTTTCTCTCTCTCTTTATTTTTTAATTCTTCTTTTTCTTTAGAAATTATTATTTTTCTTTCATCTTCTGATGACCAATAATCTCTATATAAGACCGATAAAATTACTTTTGTTTCATATAATAAATTTTGCTCAGCTAAATCTTTTTCAGGATTAATATTTGCTTTATAATTTGATTTATTTTCTTTTATAAATTTTTTGAAATCTTTTGGTATTTTATCTAAAGATTCTTTATTCGCATATTTTAATATTTCATCAACTTCTGCTAATCCATCTTTATATGATTCTTCCATTTCATTAGTTTCTCCTTCTAATAATGTTTTTTTTATGTTATTTTATCATTATTATTGATATTTCACAAGCATGTTATGACAATCAACTTAAATAAGGACAAAGTATAAAGCTTTGTCCTTATTGTGTGCTCATTTTATTAATGGCTTATTCAAAAAATTTTTACATTAATCTTTCCTATTTTCTCAAAAAAAAATGATATAAGTATATTATACTATAATTTTACATAATTTTAAATTTTTTTTTGTACTTTTTAGATATTATAATACTTTTTTACTTATTTTTCTTTAAAATGATTAAATGTAACTTATAATTCTTAAAAAAAAATTAAGTAAGAAACTTTCCTAGACTTTTAAAAATCAATATGGTAAAATCCATAAAGAAACTAAACAACTGTGACAAAACTACTTTCACAATGTCACACTATAAAAGGAGCTTAAGAAATGGAAAGATATGAGCCGAATATAGAAATTGGTTTAACTGATAAACAAGTCAAAAATAGGATAGAAAACAAGCTTATCAATTATGATACCTCTATCCCCACTAAATCCATCAAACAAATTTTATTCGAAAACTTTTTTACACTATTTAACTTTTTAAATTTGATATTTGCTATTGCAATATTTAGTGTTAAATCTTATAAAAACATGACATTTTTATTAATTATAATAATAAATACAGCAATTAGCACAATTCAAGAAATACACTCCAAAAGAGCAATTGATAAATTGTCAATAATGGCAAGTAATAAAGCAAAAGTACTTAGAAATGGTAAAAAAGAACAAATTGAAATCAATAATATTGTTCTTGATGACCTTTTAGAATTTTCTACTGGAAATCAAGTAGCAACTGACTCAATTGTTAAATCTGGTACAGTACTAGTTAATGAAGCCTACATTACTGGCGAACCTGATAGCATCACAAAAAAAAGTGGTGATATGATTTTATCTGGAAGTTATATAATAAGTGGTAAATGCCTTGCAAAAGTAGAACATATTGGAAATGAGAATTATACTGCACAAATTTCAAGTGGTGCTAAAATAATGAAAAATACAAAATCAGAAATAATGCTTTCTTTAAATAAAATAATCAAATTCTTATCTTTTGCTATTATACCAATTGGTATTGCTTTATTTTATAGCCAGCTACATTTAGATAATGCAACTTTTAAAGAAGCAGTAGTTAAAACTGTAGCTGCATTAATAGGTATGATTCCAGAGGGTCTTGTTCTCTTAACAAGTACTGTATTAGCAGTAAGTATTACAAGATTATCTAAATCAAAAGTTTTAGTTCAAGATTTATATTGTATTGAAACTTTAGCAAGAGTTGATACCTTATGTTTAGATAAAACTGGTACTTTAACAGAAGGAACTATGGAAGTAAAAGACTACATCTCAATAGAAAATGATAAAAAACATTTAGAAAATATATTATCAAATATAGCAAAATTTTCAGAAGATGAAAATTCAACTATAATGGCAATTAAAAATAAATTTTGTAATATAAAAGATCAATATACTCCTAATAAAAAAGTAGCCTTTTCATCAGAAACCAAATGGTCTGGAATAAACTTTAAAGAAACTGGTACATATATAATTGGTGCACCTGAATTTATTCTAAAAGAACAATATGCACAATATAAAGAAGATATAGAAAACTATTCAAAGGATTATCGTGTTTTAGTTGTAGCCCACAGTAAAAATAATTTTGATGAAAAAAATAACCTTCCTCAAGGTATTGAATTAATTGGATATGTTTTTATATTAGACAAAATTAGAAAAGAAGCCACAAATACTATTAAATATTTCTACAAACAAGGTGTTGAAGTTAAAATAATATCTGGAGACAACCCTATTACAGTATCTAAAATAGCCAAAAGAGTTGGTATTAAAAATTCGGATAAATATATTGATATGTCTACTTTAGACAAAACTACAAAGCTAAAAGACCTAGCCATAAAATATTGTATTTTTGGAAGAGTATCACCTACACAAAAAAAAGAACTAATACAAGCCTTACAAGAAAATGGAAAAACAGTAGCTATGACTGGTGATGGTGTTAATGATGTTTTAGCATTAAAAGAAGCTGATTGTAGTATAGCAATGGCAAATGGTAGCGATGCAACCAAAAACATATCAAAATTAGTATTATTAGATTCAAACTTTTCATCTATGCCAAAAATAGTTGCTGAAGGAAGACGTACAATTAATAATATTCAAAGATCTGCATCTTTGTTTTTAGTAAAAACAATATATTCTTCTCTACTTGCATTAATGTTTTTATTTATACAAGAAGAATATCCTTTTATTCCAATACAACTAAGCTTAATTAGTTTAGTAACAATTGGTGTTCCTTCTTTCATGTTAGCCTTAGAACCTAATAAAGAAAAAATAAAAGGAGATTTCTTAAAAAATGTAATATCAAAAGCTTTGCCCACAGGTCTAACTGTTGTTATAAGCATATTTATATTAGTAATGCTAAAAAAATATAATATACTTCCTGAACAATACTTCTCTAGTTTATGTGTTATTACAACTGGTATTTGTGGATTAGGATTATTGCTTACCTTTATTCCAGCTAGAAAAAGTGAAGATACAAAATTACCTATATCTATATATAGATTAATACTTGCAATTTCTATGATAATTTTATTTATTGTTGGAATAACTATTTTTAGCTCCTTCTTTAATATTTATTTAGGATAATAAATTAAATGTATCAAAAACTACTATAACAATATTTAAGAAATCTTAAATGTTATTATAGTAGTTTTTTAATGATATAAATGCTTTAATAGATTAATTAGCTTATAGTTTTAAGTTATAATTTTATGTGGATGTTATATAATAAAATGGGAAATGTGATTAATTGATTCCCTTTTCTTTTTGTTTTTTCTTCAGTCTTTTCCAATTATAGCTTCCATAAATATCATTTATTAATAATAATATAGGTCCAACTAAAACTGATATTAATTCAGTTTGACCATTAATAATTGGAATTAGCCATAAGGTTATTATAACTAAATCATTTGCTACATAACATAGTAATGACAATTCACTTCTTCTTGCTTCAAAATAACTAGCTAAAACACTTGTTACAACAGAGAATGAACTTATTACTAATAATTCAGTATTAAATGCTTTTAATATAAAATAATATAACCAAAACAATATTAATTGAGAAAGTAATACAATAGTTATTTCTTTTTTTGATAATGAACTTATAATAACTGTATCTCCATCTTTATCTTGATGCTTTAACCAAGATATTATACCTAATATCATTATAGGAAAGGTTAAAAATATAGTAATAATTAATTCCCCATAGTATCCTTGATTATATGATACTATTCCATAAAAAAATACACTAACAAAACCTACAAAATAACATTCTACTTTCCCTTTTGACATCAATAATGCGGTAATTAGATAAAGTGAGGTGTATAAAGTATCAATAATTGTACCTTTGAAAAGGATAGCTGATATTATTGAAGAAAGCAAACCAAATAATAAAAATAATAATTCAAATTTATTCCAGTCTTCAAAATATTTCTTTATCATATAAACTTCTCCATTAAAAATATTATGTATTTTATTAAAACATGAAAAATATCTATTGTCAATGCGTATACATAAATATAGAATTACAAAGAAAAGGTGCTATAGTGGTTGATTGCTCATTAGCACTTCTTCTTTGTAACTTTATTTTCTTATATCAATTTTCTGAAGATTTCTAAATGTGTTTTTTCATCTAAAATAATTCTTTCATATACTCTTCTTAAATATGCATTGTTAGTATATCTCATTAATTGTTTATATCCTGATATTGCTTCCTCTTCTAAACAAATATTGATTTTCATCGCTTCTTTTAGGTCTTTAATTTTATACTTTACATTATGTGCACACCATTCTTTTTCTTCTGAACTCTTATAGATTGGTTTTTCTCCTAGATTAACTAGAATTTCTCCTAATATGTCTATATGGTGCATTTCTTCGATTGCTATGCTTAATAATATTTTACTAATTTCTTCTTTATCTTTAAAATCAATATGTTCATAAATATATTGTGTTATCGCAGTTAGTTCTCCCTCTTTTCCTGCAAAACTATCATAAATTAAGTTTGCATATTTTTTATTTGGATATAAGTTTGGAACTGGTGGATATGGTACTTTTCTATTTCTTGCCAATATCTGCTCTAATTCTTCATATTTTATCATTTAAAACACCTCTATGTTATTTTATGTTAGTAAAATTTTTCTGTGCAAAGTATTATAAATACCTATTAATTCTAATATTCAAGTTTTTCTTGCAAAAAGTAGAAACTTGAAATTTTAATACTATTGCAGTTTTTATATTTTTCCTATATAATAACTATTGATAATTTAACTTAGGAGAAGATAATTATGGAACATTGGAGTGTTGAAGATTATAAAAATTTTACTAATGGAACAAAAAGAAAAAGTAAATATAAAGCTAATAAAGTATCTATTGATGGGCATACCTTTGATAGTCAAAAAGAAGCGGATTATTATTGTGAATTAAAACTACGATTACAAGCACAGGAAATTAATGGTTTCTGTTTACAACCCACTTTTATTTTAGCACCTGGTCTAAAGTATAAAGCAGATTTTATTGTATTTAATAAAGACTGTTCGACAGAAGTAATAGATGTTAAAGGTTTTAAAACTAAAGAATATATAGCAAAAAAGAAAGTTTTTGAAGATAAATATAATTTAAAAATAAAGGAAATTGAATAAATTCAATTTCCTTTATTAAAATTAATAATAAATCTATCTTGATCTAAAGCAATTAGTTGTAGTTCCAGGTGCTTTACTACCTTTTTCTACTAAACATATTTCTATTCCTTCTAATCTATAACAATATCCTGCACTTCCTGCTGATTGACCGTTTTTTGCCCATCCCATCCAGCCAAAATTTTGACAGTGCACTCTATAATATATATCATATTTTTTAGCTATTTCGCCTGTTAAACGTATTTGTATTGCTTCTAGTCTTAAGCTTCTTCCATTTGTTCCTGACATAGCTCCATTTTTAACAAAGTTTTGCCAACCTATATTTTGTACATGTGTTCTATATTCTATATTTCCTGAACATGGTTTATTTTGTAAAGTTATCTTAATTCCTTCTAATCTAAGTGATTTTCCAGAGGTTCCAGACATCTCTTTGTCTTGTACTTTATTTTGCCATCCTATATTTTGTACATGTGTTTGATAATTTAAATACTTTTGAACAAAATGTCTATTTGTCTTTCCTGGTGCTTTTCCTCCTTTTTTCACTAAACAAATTTCTATTCCTTCTAAACGATAGCTAAATCCCTCACTTCCTGCTGGTTCTCCATTTTTTGCCCAATCTAACCATCCAACATTTTGACAATGAACTCTATAATATATATCATAATAATTTGCAATTTGTCCTGTTAATTTAATTTTAATCCCTTCAAGTCTTAAACATTTTCCACTTGTTCCTGACATAGCTCCATTTTGTACATTTTTTTGCCATCCTATATTTTGTATATGTGTTTGGTAACTAATTCCTCCGCCATATTGATTATTTTCTAATTTTATATTGATTCCTTCAAGTCTTAGACATCTTCCACTTGTTCCAGCCATTTTTCCATTTTTTACATAACTTTGCCATCCTATATTCTGTACATGTGTACGATAACTTATGCTAGGTGTTGCTTTTTGTGTTGATGTATTTGTAGATGTTGTTGGTTTACTTGGTGTTGATGGTTTTGTTGGCGTTGTTGGTTTATTTTGTGTTGGTGGAGTTGTTGTAGTTGGTGTATATACTGTTACTCTGCAACTTGCAGTTTTTCCATTACTTGTTTTTGCAGTAATTATTGTTGTTCCATTTCCTTTTGCTATTACTTCTCCTATTGAACTTACTGTTGCTACTGCACTATTGCTTGTTGTCCATGTTATTGTTTTGCTTTGTGTTGTATTTGTTGGGTTTATTGTTGCTATTATTTTAAGCTTTGTTCCTTTTTTTATTGTAGTACTTGTTGGACTTAAGCTTATTTTTGTTATTGGTACTACTGTTGGTGTTGTAATTGGCGTATATACTGTTACTCTGCAACTTGCAGTTTTTCCATTACTTGTTTTTGCAGTAATTATTGTTGTTCCATTTCCTTTTGCTATTATTTCTCCTGTTGAACTTACTGTTG
This sequence comes from uncultured Clostridia bacterium, assembly GCA_948857205.1. GTDB lineage: Bacteria > Bacillota > Clostridia > TANB77 > CAG-508 > CAG-269. Next base: position 9,186 of record CAQPRV010000107.1, on the reverse strand, counting down.
CTACTGCACCATTGCTTGTTGTCCATGTTATTGTTTTGCTTTGTGTTGTATTTGTTGGATTTATTGTTGCTTTTATTTTAAGCTTTGTGCCTTTTTTTATAGTTGTACTTGTTGGATTCAAGCTTATTTTTGTTATTGGTACTACTGTTGGTGTTGTTGGTGGCGTTGTTGTAGTTGGCTTATTTACTGTTACTCTACAACTTGCAGTTTTTCCATTACTTGTTTTTGCAGTAATTATTGTTGTTCCATTTGCTTTTCCTGTTACTACTCCTGATGAATTTACTATTGCTACTGCACTATTGCTTGTTGTCCATGTTATTTTTTTACTGTCTGTTGTATTACTTGGACTAATAGTTGTATTAAGTGTTATAGTCATAAGATTTTCTTTAAGAGTTATATTATTATTATTAAGTGTTATACTTGTTATGGGTTGATATTTTCCAGGTATAAATCCGATACCATTATTAAAAATATCTGTAGCTAAAGCTGCATCATTTGCAGTTACTCTTCCATCTCCATCTAAATCTCCTATAGCTATTTCATCTTGAGTTAAATCTGTTCTCTTAACCCAACTTAATAAGTTGGCTGTATCACTTGCATTAATAATTCCATTTCTGTCTAAGTCTCCTGGATAGGCTCTACTTCCATCTCTTAAGGTTCGCAAACTACAAACATATAACCAACACTGACTACTACCATATTTTTCTGTTGTTGCTATAATTTTTGTAAATCCACCATTTTTTGGTATTACTTTTCCATTTGAATCAACTGTTGCAATTTTTTCATTTGTAGATGACCATGTTATTAAATTATTTGATAAATTTGTATCTTTCAAAGTCAAAGTATCTAGAGTACTATTCATTTGATAAGTATTATAGTTTAATTTTATTTTATAATCATCTGGTATAGGCTTTTCAACTATGATATTAAAGGTTTTAGTAAACTCTCCTATACTCGCAGTAAGAATAGACTTTCCAGCATTTTTAGCAGTAATTTTACCATTTTTGTCTACTGTAAATATATTGGTATTTGAACTTTTCCAAGTTAAATCTGAAGAAGCAATATTTGTATAAACAGAATACCCTGCATTTTTATTTCTTACTGATGTTGGTGATAAGGTTTCTCCAATTGCTAGTGTATTATCTTCTTGTAATCCTTTTATATCTGGTTGTAAATATCCCTTATCTGTTGCGACTTGTACCATGTTAGTTATATTTTTTGTCCCAGATAAAGTATTTGAATTGCCTGTTCTAGACTTAGAAAATAATTGTACCCAATAATGTACTCCATTTTTACTATTATAATAGCAACCTATTCCTATTGAATTATAACTCCCTTTTACAATTTGTGCTTTATGTCCTGGTGAATTCATCCAACTATTCATTATATTTACTACAGAACTAGAACCTATTCCTATGTTTTCACCACTTATTTTTGAATTCAAACTAAAGCATGAAAGACCATTAGGTCTTTCATGAGACCAATAAATAGATGTTTCTGACGCCCTTTTCATAGCAGCTTCCATTAAATCATAATCTATCTCAAGTTCATTTAAATTTAACTTTTTTCTTTCTTCATTTACTAGTTTTACAACTTCTTTTGCTTTATCATAATTATAAGTGCCACTTATATTTATGTTTGCAATTCTTTGATAATCCTTTGAGCTAAGCTCTGTAAGTGTTGATGGAATTGTATAATTTGTAAGCTTTGGACATGCATTACGAAAAATGTTACTTACAAAATTTAAGCTAGATGGCATTTCGACTGTTGTTAAATTAGGACATGAATCAAACGCATACCCCTCAATCCTTAATAATCCTTCTGGTAATATAACTGATTTTACTGTATTATTATTTGAAAAAGCAAGCATACCTAAAGTTGTTACTCTTTTTCCATCTATAGTACTTGGTACTATTACATTTTGTTCTGTCCCTGTATATCCTACTATACTTATAGTTCCATCTGACAAGTTATCATATTTATAATTACCACTTGTTGTTGAAGCATCTACCCCTTTTATTAAGGTTAATGTAAATAACATTACAAGTAATATTATAAATATTATTATCTCTTTCTTTAAAAATCTTTTCATTATGTTCCTCCTTTAATATATTATTATATATATTTAGGAACTAAAAAGCAATAATTTTATAATAATCTTTTTATAAATAGGATATTTTTGTGAATAAATAACATTTTTTTACAAATTTCCTTAACTTTAATATATTTTTATGTTATTAATAGTTTTGACATTTTTCCATACGAAAAATGTTGAAAATGCTATTGTTCCACTTGGAGCAAGAGACTTCTGGTGTGGAAGTGATGTTTATAAAATTCAGGCAAAATGTGTGTCTGGTGAATCAACTGTAGCATGTTGGCCAGCATAATTTATTGAAAGATTAACTTATTAACTTAAATCTACTAAAATTATTCAACGGTTATATAAGGCATCCTTTTTTAGGGTGTCTTTTTATTTATAATCTAAATCACTAAACAAACAACATATAGAAAATTTTTAATTATATTATTCCTAAAGTGCAAAATATTAATTTAAAAAATGCAACATAATATTACATTTTTTTCCAAAAAACTATTGAAAAAATTATATAAAAATGTTATTCTTTAATAAGGAGGTGATTTTTATGAATAAATTAAATAAAATTTTAATATTTATAATTATATTATTAGTAATTTCGCTTATAACTTCTATATTTTTTTGTTTTAAATATATAAATTTGACATTAACAAATAATGGTCATTTAACTGAAGTTATAAAAGCAATTGAAAATAAAGGCTTAGAAGCTCAAAGACAAAACGATGGTTCTATAATATTAGTTGAAAGAGAAAATCCAGTTGAAAGAGTAATAGATTAATTAGTTCAAAATCTTTTTTCTCTTGTTCCTGTAAATTGTTCAACTTAATAAATTTTAAATTTTCATAATTGTCATTCATTTTTGCATATAAATTTCTTTGTTTTTCTAATCTTCCTTTAATTACATCTTTGGATTTCTTATAATACCCTATTGACATATAGATAATAATTCCTGAACACATTATCATAATACTTGATAATCTTAAGTCTATATTTATTAATTGTACGATTGCAAATATTATAATTAGAACAATATCTAAAATATATGTAAGTTGACTTTCTATAAATTTCACTATGTTATTAACATCTTCTGTCGAGTTTTGTACTAAATCTGCTAAAGAGTTGTGATAAAAATCTTGGTAGGTTAAATTTTGAATATGTTCAAATAATTTTAATTTTAGTTCATATTGAAATTCTTGTAATATTTTGCTTTTTAATCTGCTTCTTATATAAGTCGCTAAAATAATAGTTAATTGTACTGCTATTAATATTATACATATTGAAATAATAAAACTAAATTTGTCTTGAAACATTTTTAGGATATTTTCTAATAGTTTATTATTTGTGTTTTGCTTTAAAAGGTAATCTATAAAATATTGAATTATTACTGGTATATAAGTAGTTAAATAATTTAATATTATACTTAATATGAAAAACATTATTATATATATTTTTGTGCTTTTTAAACTTTGTATTACTATTTTTAGAAATTTCATTTTTTATTTCATCCCTTTATATTATTTATGCATTTACTAACTTATAATACTCTCCTTTTAGATCAATTAATTGCTCATGATTTCCATTTTCAATTATTTTTCCATCTTGCATAAGCAAAATTTTATCACATTTCTTTATAGTTGATAATCTATGTGCAATAATAAAACTAATTTTTCCTTTTGTGATTTCTTCAATAGCCTTTCTTACTAGCATAATTAATATTATTCCTTCCTTAAGTCACTAAATATAAATATATAATAGGAAAGTCATACTGACTTTCCATTTATAAAATGTTCCTTCGTTGTTGACCTTTATAGCCTCCTAACTATTAACTATTTTTATCTTTATACATCTTAATCATATCTTTAAAATTCATCTTTGTACCATAATTTAATATAGCATTTGAGTATATTTTTATTGCAACTTTAGCTATTATAAGTATTGTAACAATTAGAATAGCAATAGAAATTAATACATCTGTAAAACTTGCTAATCCCATCATTACTCTGAAAGGCATACAAAAAGGTGATGATATTGGAAGCAAGGAAGCAAGTACATTCAAATCACTAGTTGGATTCATCATTGTGAAATAAGATAAATAAAATCCTACAACTGCTAGTATTGCAACAGGTCCATTTGCTGATTGAATATCTTCTGGCTTACTTACAGTAGAACCAGTTAACGCATACAATAAGCTATATACAAAATATCCTAACAAGAAGTATATAATTGTTACAAGTCCTAAATATGGTGTAACATATGACATATCTAAAACTTTCTCTATCATTCCAGCCTCTAAAAATACCTTAGCACTTATTAAGGCAGTTCCTACAATAAGAACCATTTGTATTAATCCTACAATTCCTATACCAATTGTTTTCCCTAATACAATTGTTCTTGGACTTGTTGAAGTAACTAAAGTCTCCATTATTTTTGATGTCTTTTCAGTTGTTATTGAACTTGACACTTGATAAGCACAGAAATAAATTGCATAAAATAATACTAAAGAAAGTAACATCATTGCTAAAATATTTCCACTTGCCTTTTGTTCTTCTGTTTGCTCTAAACTAAAATTAAAGTTTGGTGTAATTGCTTGTAATTGTTCTGTTGTTAATCCTAATTTACTAATTTGTAAACTAGAATAAATAGTATTTAAGCTATTTACAATACTCTCTGGTATTTCTTCCATCATATTAGTGTTTTTTACAATATAACTTATATTTATGTTATCATCTTCTTTTTCTATTAATATTGCTGATTTAATTTCTTCTGAATCAATTTCTTCTTTTATTTGTTCTTCGTTTCCTTCTGTTTTTATTTCTATTACATATTCAAAATCCATATCTTTTAAAGCTTCTAAGGATCCTTCAAATATATTTTGTTTGTCTAAAATAACTAATTTGTTTTGTGTGTCTTCTCCTTTTATAGCTTTAATTATATTTGGTATATTAAATCCAATAACTATTAATACTAATATTATAATAGTAGAAATAACAAAGGATTTTCTTTTTACCATATCTTTTATTGTAAAACTAATAACTGTTCCTAAATCTTTCATTTTATTCACCCACCTTTTCTATAAAAATATCATTTAATGTTGGTTTCTTAATTTCAAATTTATTAACTTGTAGGTTGTCTTTTATTAAATCGCTTAAAAGTTTGTGTGCTTTTTCTTCTTCTGATATTTTTATAATATATTGATTATCTTTTTCATTTTCAATTTGTAAATCATATTTTTTAATATAGTTTCTTATATCTTGGTTTGTATCAATTTCTATACGATTTGCAGGATAGGTTTCTTTTATTTCTTTTAAATTCCCTTGTAAAACAGTCTTTCCTTTATTAAGAATTAATATGTCTGTACAAAATTCTTCTATTGTTGCCATTTGATGTGCTGACATTATTATGTATTTTCCTTCTGCTACTAATTCAATAATAATATTTTTTATTATTTCTGTATTAACAGGATCTAGTCCACTAAAAGGTTCATCTAATACAATTAGTTCTGGATTATGAATTACTGCTGTTATAAATTGTATTTTTTGTTGATTTCCTTTTGATAACTTTTCAGCTGGCATTTTTAAGTATTCTTCTACTTTTAACTTTTTAGCCCATTTTTCTATTGCTTCTTTTGCTTCTTTTTTATCCATTCCTTTTAAGCTTGCAAAGTACATTAGTTGGTCTTCAATTTTAACTTTTGGATATACTCCTCTTTCTTCTGGTAAATATCCAAAATTGACATGTTTTCTCTCTACTGGCTTTCCATTCCAAGTAATTTCTCCACTTCCTTTTTTTATTATTCCTAAAATCATTCTTATTGTTGTGGTTTTTCCTGCTCCATTTGTTCCTAGTAATCCAAAAACTCCTGGTTTTTCTAGTTTAAATGAAATATTGTCTACTGCTTTTTTATCTACAAAGTTTTTTGAGACATTTTCAAGTATTAAACTCATTTTTTATTTCCTCCCCTTTATTTTTATATATTCCTTTAAAATATATCTTTGATATGTTTCTTTTCCTTCTAGTCCTCCACCTAAGAAGAAAAAATCTCCATTCGCTGTAGCTATTGCTATTTTATTGTCTTGTTCTCTTTCTATTATTGCATATGAACTTATCCTCTTATTATATTTCTCTCCTTCTATTTTTTTCCTATCCTTATCATGTAAAACACCTCTTTGGGTATTTTATCATTTCTATATTATTTTATCAACTATGAAATTTTATTATTTTGTTCTTTATTGAACATAATGTATTATTTTCTTATATTTGGATAAACTATACACAAATTTTTGGAGGTGAAATTTATGAATTTATCAATTTGTGAATTAAGTTATTTAAATGAATTAATATTGAGTTGTGTGAATACAATCACTTGTATGTCTTTATTTAAAAATCAAGCTAAAGATGAAGAACTTAAATCAATATTAAATACTCATTTTCCTATTCACGTTGAAGATTTTAATAAGAAAGTAGAATTTGTCAAAAATGCAGAAACTGCTGATGGTAAATTACAGGTACCACAATTAAATACTTCTATTTTTACAGAAAAGGTTCAAGAAAGTAAACCTGCTACTCCTGTTACTGTTAATACTAATGTTACAAGCTTTAATGATAGAGAGATTGCTTTATCTTATTTTTTAACATTAAAACGTGCTGGTAAAGAATATGCAATTGCTTCTATGGAAGCTACAGATCCTAAATTAAGACAGTTTTTAAAAGATGCTTATACTATGAGTTGTAATCATTCTTTTGAAGTTTATGAATGGTTAGCAAAAAATAATTTTTATCCTATTACAATTGCTAATGGAGAACAAATAGGAAATATTGCTTCAATTTATAATGAAATTAGTTTATAATTTAAAATAGCAAGCAAGGCAAACTAAAACAATTTATTTTAGTTTGCCTTGTTTGCTATTTTCATTAAAACTATTTTTTTATATGACGATGATTTTTTCCTCCGTCCCCAAAATCACCCAAAATCATTGCAAAATTGCTTTCATTTCTTCGTTTCTTTTTATCTTTTTAGTTGTTGTTTTTATAAGTTCTTCATCTGTTAATATCATATTTTTTATATATTTATATGGCGGAAAAGTTTTGTTAATTTCTTTAATTTGTTCCCAAATTATTTGCTCTAGTTCTTCTTTTGACTTTTCAGCATATTTTTGTTTTGCTATTTCTTTGTCATATACTATTTTTACAGATAGTTTAACATCATTTTTATTACTTTCATTAGGTAATCCAAATACCATACATTCTTGTACAAGGTCAAGCCTATTAATTATTATTTCAATTTCTTCTGGAAATACTTTTTTTCCATTTTTTAATACTATCATGTCTTTTTTTCTTCCTGTTAAAAATAGATATCCTTGTTTATCAATATAACCTAAATCTCCAGTATAGAACCATCCATCTTTTAATACTTGTTTTGTTGCTTCTTCATTTTCATAATAGCCAAGCATTACATTTGCTCCTTTTACTTTTAGCTCGCCTATTCCATTTTCATCTTTATTTTCAAATTCTAATTCTACATTTGGCAAGGACATTCCTATTGATCCATATTTTTTTATTTGGTAATTTTCAGCAGCTATAACAGGCGCAGTTTCTGTTAATCCATAGCCTTGCACTACTTCTAAGCCTATTTCATTAAAGCCTTTTGCTACTCTCTTATCTAATGGTGCTCCTCCTGATATTACAAACCTTAAATGTCCACCTAATTCTTCTAAAATTTGTTTAAATAATTTTTTTCTAATATCTATATGTAATTTTAATAATATATTGCTTAATTTTCTAGCAAAATTCACTGCTTTTGTCTTGCCCTTTTTTTCTATTCCTTCTTCGACTTTTTTATAAATTGCTTCTACTAATAATGGAACTCCTACAAATACTGATACTTTATATTCTTTTAAATTTTGTGCTACATATCTTAATCCATCTGGAAAGGCTGTTGCTAATCCACATGCTAACATCATAATCATACCAGTTGAACCAAATACATGATGAAAAGGTAAAAAGGCTAAGTTTACATCTGTAGGATATAATCCTTCTACTAATTGCATTCCATATATATTTGATGCTATGTTTTTTTGAGATAACATTACTGCTTTTGATTTTGATGTTGTTCCAGATGTAAATAGTAATATATTCATTTTGTTTGAGTCTATTTCTGTCTCAATATATTCCTTGTTTCCTTTTTTTATAAGTTCTTCACCTTGTTTTGTAAGTTCTTCTATATTTAAATAACCTTCTATTTTTTGCATACCTATAAATTTTTCTGTTTTAACGTTTTTTCTTTTTTCTATTTCTTTTATATTTTCTATATATTTCTCATCAAATACTACCACATCTGCTTTACTTCTCAATATACAACTTTCTAGTTCATCAACTTGTAATTCTTTATCTAATGGAATTGATACTATTCCACCAAGTAAATTTGCTAGATGCGTTAATACCCATTGATAGCTATTTCTACCTACTATCGCAACTCTTTTGTCTTTTAAGCCTAAATCGTAAAATTTTGTTCCTAAAGCATTTATATTTTCTAAAAATTTTTTATAACTTATATTTCTGTATACTATTTCTTTATCTTTCTTTTCTTTTAAAATAAATGCAGTCTTTTCTGCATATTTTTCAGCTGAATTATATATTAATTCCTTTAAGTTTTGAAATTCTGTCGCTTCAAGATATTTTATTTTTTCCATAATAAATCTCCTTATCTAGTATTCAATACTAGATTAACACATATGTCCTAGAGTGTCAAGTAGTTGACTAGTCTTTCTAAAAATGTTATTATATATCATATTGTTATAGGGAGTGATTTTATGAATGCCTTACTAAATATTGTAGAAGAAATTGAAAACTTTCATCTTCCTAGGTGGAGGGAACTTCCAAATGTAGATTTATATTTAGATCAAGTTGTTAGTTTATTAGAAAGTTATTTGTCTGATTATATAAATGAAGATAATGATAATAAGGAAAATTTTATAACAAAAAGTATGATTAATAATTATGTTAAACATAATGTTATAAAACCTCCTAATAATAAGAAATATAATAAAGAACATTTAGCTTCTTTATTTGTTATTTTTACTTTAAAACAGATT
>CAQPRV010000106.1 GCA_948857205.1 uncultured Clostridia bacterium | reverse complement strand
ATTGTACAATTGTACCATTTGTAATTTAAATTCTTCTGTAAATTCCCTTCTTTCTCTTCTTGACATGTTAATACCTCCATTTTTATTTTAACATGTCCTTATCTTTTTTGTCTAATTTATTATAACCAATCCACTATTTATCTGCATACTACAATATTTATTTTTCATTTTTCTTACTTGTAAAGAATATACTAAGTTATCAAATCTTTTTGCTGATTCATCTATATCTGTAACAATAAATATTGGTGTTAGATTTTCCTTTATTTCTACTTTATCTATACTTGATATACTATTCCAATTTTCGACTTTGCTATATTTGTCAATATATTTCTTTTTAGATCTTACAATAAAACTTTCATCATTTAATTCGTTTATAGCTTCTAAAAATTCTTGTATTAGCTCTTTTCTATATTCTACATATTGGTTTATACTTTGATAATCTAAATTTTGTAACTCTACAATTAAATCAAGTTTTGAATTGAATATTTTTTCTGTTAATCCCTCTGTTGCTCCTGTTTCAATTCCCTTTGCATTTTCCTCAAAAAACTCAAAATTATTACAACAATCAAAAATATAAAACTCTTTTTTGTTTACTCCTTCGCCAAATACGTTATCACATAAACGTGTTCCTCTACCAATCATTTGCCAGAACTTAACTTTTGATTTTATAGGTTTGAAGAATACTAAATTTAATATTTCTGGAACATCTATACCAGTATCTAACATATCTACTGAAATTGATATTTGTGGTAATTTTTTAGGATCTTCAAATAATTCTATTAATGTTTCTGCATAATTTACTTTATTATCTATTACTCTTGCAAAATCTCCTTTATAGTGTGGATATAAAGAATTAAATACTTTCTCTATTTCCTCTGCGTGATTATGATTTCTTGCAAATATTATTGTCTTTCCTAACTTATCGCCACCTTCAACTTTTAGTCCTTTTTCCATTAATGTTTCTAAGATTTTCTTAATAGTATCTTTATTAAATAACCAGGTATTTATTGCTGAAGAATCTATCTCCTCTGGAACATTTTCGTCTTCTTCAAATAAATTTTCATATTCTTCTTTTTCTTCATCTTTTAACTGACTATATTTAATTCCTCTTTCTAAAAATTCTGTTGAAGTTTTAATATTATGATAATCTACTAAATATCCATCATCTATTGCTTCTTGATATTCATAAGCAAATGTAGGAACATTGTTTTCTAATTCAAAAAAACTATATGTATTTCTATCCACATCACTTCTTGGAGTAGCTGTTAATCCTACTAATAATCCATCAAAATATTCAAATATTGACTGATACTTTTTGTATATACTTCTATGAGCTTCATCTATAATTATTAAATCAAAGTGTCCTGGTGTAAATAATCTTTTTCCATCTTTATTTCTCATATTGTCTATTGCATTTATCATTGTTTGATATGTAGAAAAAACAATCCTTGAATCCTCTGGACTATCTTTTGAATCTAGTAAATTACAGCAAGAAACATCTGGAAGTAATTTAACAAAATTCTTTTTAGCTTGCTTTATTAGTTCTGTTCTATCTGCTAAGAATAAAATATTTTGTACCCAACCTTTACCAGTCAAAACATCTACTAATGATATAGCTGTTCTTGTTTTTCCAGTTCCAGTAGCCATAACCACTAATGCTTTTCTATGTTTATTTTCAAAGGATTCACATACTCTTTTTATTGCTTCTAATTGATATGGTCTATCAGTAATTTTTGTATCTATAAAAATATGTTCTAAACTTTGTTTTGCTTTTCTTCTATTTACTAATCTTTGTAATTCGTCTTGCGTGTGGAATCCTTGCACTCTTCTTTCTGGATAATCTAAATTATCCCAAAAATAAATTTCTATTCCATTTGTATAATATATAACAGGTCTTTGTCCATATTTTTCTTCTAAACAGTCTGCATAAAGACTAGCTTGTTGTTTTCCTTCGTGAGCATTTTTACTACTTCTTTTTGCTTCAACTACTGCTAACGGCAATCCATTTTTACCAAATAATACATAATCTACATATCCTATTCCTTCAGCATTTTTCATTCCTTGTACTTCTAGTTCTTCTGTAATATTTTCATTAAAATCCCAACCTGATATTTGTAGATCTAAATCAATGAATTGTTTTCTTGTTTCAAATTCTGATAAGTCCTTTATCTCGAAATTTTTACTCTTTTGCTTACTTTCTCTTTCTTCTGTTAATTGCTTTCTTAACTCTTCATTTTCCTTTAAAGTATCTTCTAGCTTCTTAGTTTGTTCTTCTAATTCTTGCTCTAATTTTTCTCTTTCTGCTAGTTTTAAATTTTCATTGCTTTCTTCTGGAAGTTTGTTTATATCAAATTCAATTTCTTCATAATTTTGGTCATAATTAAAATATATCCATTTCATAAAACTAAATAAACATTTTAATACTAGGATTGCTTCATCTCTTGAAATATTGCTATTTGTATGAATTACAAAATTTCCTTTTTTAACAATAAAATCAATTCCTTTTCTTACATCTTCATTTACTATATTTTTAAAAGTTATTGTATGTATAAGTGATGATAAATTGTTTTGATATGGCATAATCAATAATTTATCATTAGCATATAACCACTTTACCCCTAATTCTAAAGCTTTTCTACTAAGCATAATACACGTTACTGGATTTGTTTCTAATCCTTTTTCTGCTTCAATACTTGCCTTTGCAAAACTTCTAAATAATTTATTATTTTCTAAAAAATCAAAATTTGACATATTTCTTCCCCTAATTAAAATATTTATTCATTAAATTTTCTTTTGTTTTTTTCATTTCTTCTAAGTTTTTTTGTATTTCAAATTTCTGTTTATCGATTTGTTTAACTATGTCTGCAAATTGGTTTTGTAGCTCTATTGGCGGTAAAATTATTTTCATCTTTTTAAACTTTTCTATAGTTAATGCTGCATATGCACTGCCTGAAACATTTTTACTTTTAAAAATAGAAATCAATATATCTAATACATATTTAAAATATATTTGTGAAATATTTGTATTTAGTCTAATTTGTAATACATTTCCATCTTTGTAGTAAAATGGCTCATCAGTATCCACAATCCAAGTTTCTCCTATTGTTCCAACAGCTGTAATAAGTATATCCCCTCTTTTAGGAATTCCATATCTTTCTTTTATTTCTTCAAATCTTTTTGCTGAAATAAACAATTCTATTGAAGGCTTTTTATTATGTCCTAGCTCTATTATTTCTTTACTTCTATAAAATGGAACTCCATTTTCTTGATATTCATTTGCATATATTCTTTTACTAGAACTTATATCTGCTATACTGCTTATTTCTTGTTCTTCAAAATTTTTATCATTTAATTCTACACTACCAAACATCTCGACAAACTGAGATTTAATTAAATCTTCAAATAAACATTTTTGTTCTTCCTTTAAATCTATTAGTTTTTGCATTTTATTTAATTTATTTACTATTTCCTTTTGCGTTTCCATATCAGGAACAACTATCTCTAATTCCTGGAAGTCTGTTTTATTTATTATTGGAACAACTGGTGCATTAGCTTTTTTTCTTAAATAATCTGCTTTTGATATTAACCAATAAGCTAAATATCTATTATCTATAATATCTTTATTTGGTATAATAGCATTTATTTGTTGATTAAATGCACTTTCTTTTTCTACTATTCCTACTTTTCCTATTATTCCTATACAAGTTACAAGTACACTTCCTTTTGGTAGTATTCTTGCTTTTTCTTTTGCATTGTTTGAAATATAATTTACTGATTCTTCAAAATCATTTATTCTACCATCTTCAAAATCTGTAGGCGTAAAGAAATTAATATCATTTGAATCATAGTAATCTTTATTTTTCTTGCTTGGTGTATTTCCTGTTACTATTATTCCTACATCTTTCAATTTCATTTTACTTATCATAACATTTCCTCTAATTCATCTAAACATTTTAAAAACTCTTTTTCTTTCTCTCTTAATCTTTTTAAAATTATTTTTGGATCTTCATACTCTTTTTCTTCAACAATTATTTCTTTATATTTATTTATTGATAAATCATATCCATTATTCACAATTTCTTCTTTTGTAACAAAGAAAGATTTTTCAGTTTTTAATCTGTTCTGTTCTTCTTCTGAAAATCTATTATCATATCTTTCAATAATATCTGGTATATCATTTTCATTTACAGGTTGTCTTTTATCATCTAAGCTATATCCATCTGCTGTCATATCATAAAACCACACTTTATCTGTTCCACCTGCATTTGTTTTCGTAAATATTAAAATAGCTGTTGATACTCCTGCGTATGGCTTAAATACACCACTTGGCATTGAAATAACTGCTTCTAATTTATGATTTTCTATTAATTCTTTTCTTATTGCCTTATGAGCATTAGAACTTCCAAATAATACTCCATCTGGTACAATTGAAGCACATCTACCACCTATTTTTAGTATTTTTAAGAATAATGCTAAAAATAATAATTCTGTTTTCTTTGTCTTATTTGTCATATCTAATAATTTCTTTGATGTTATATCGCTATTTATAGAACCTTTAAATGGTGGATTTGCTAAAATTAATGTATATTTACTTTCATCTGAATTATCTTCTGATAATGAATCTTTATATTCAATATTAGGATTTTCAATTCCGTGTTGTATTAAATTCATTGCACTAATTCTTAGCATTGTTCTATCCATATCAAAACCATAAAACATTGTATTATTAAAATGTTGCAAACTCTCTTCGTGATTGAATAAATTCTCTTCATTATTTCTCAAATATTCCCCTGCTTCAACTAAAAAACCTGCACTTCCACAAGCAGGATCTACTATTACATCTTTGCTATTAGGTTTCATTAATTCAACCATCATTTTTATAATGTGTCTAGGTGTTCTAAATTGTCCGTTTGTTCCTGCAGTAGATAATTTAGATAATAAATATTCATATAAATCTCCCTTTGTATCTCTACCACTCATATCTATTTTATCTATTGAAGTAACAACTTTTTGTAATACTATTGGTGTAGGTACTAAAAACATTGCGTCTTCCATATATTTAGCATAACTTGAATCTTTATCACTACCCAAGCTTTTAATAAATGGAAATACTTTCTCTTGCATTACTTTAAACATTCTTGAAGCTTCATAATCTTTGAAAATACTCCATCTACAATCTTGATGTTGTTCGTCAAATATTCTCTTAGATTTTATACCTAAAAGAACATCATCTCTTTCATTTTTTAATTCTATATCATCTAATCCTTTAATAAATAGCAAATATGTAATTTGCTCTATACAAGTTAAAGGATTTGCTACTCCTCCTGAATGAAATACTAACCATATTTTATCTATTATTGATTTTATATTATTATCCATTTTCCTATTGTACTCCTTCCAGTAGTTATTGTATCACAAATCGTTTTTTTCCTCAATAAATTTGTCTATTTTTGGCAAAAAATAAAAGCCAAAATCAAAATCGGCTTTCATATATTTAAAATTAATTTAATGCTATTTTATATCTAACTTCAAAATTGTAATTTATTATTAATCTCCAAATGCTCTACCTGCAATTATCAATCCTGTTGTTACATCAACATAAATCGTAACTCCACATCCCATATCATTTTCTCTTTGAATAGCATAACATTTTCTTTTTATATTATCATAAAATTCATTTCCTTGATAATAATATCTAGTAAAATAATTATTTGCAACAATTTCTTCTATTTTTATTGTTTCTGAATCAATATCGTCGGTTCCTTCTCTAGCAATTCTACTTTTGGATTCTTCAAATCCTTTTTGAGCAATTTCTTTTGCTTTTTTCTCTGTTATTTTTACATCATTATTATTTGGTATATAATTTTCAAAATCTGTTAAAAATATTGTACTATCTAAATCATTAACAGCTTTATAGTATGGATCACTTTCAATTTTTTTCTGTTCTTTTTCTTTATTAACAAATTCAACTATTTCATCAACATTCGATTTAATATTAGATATATTTTCTTTTTGCTGTAATACACCATCTTGTAATTCTTTATAATCATATTTCAAATATGCTATTTCTTGCTTTAATCTATTATTGCTATATATTAAACTTCCAAAAGTTATTAAATCGATTATTATTGCTAAAACAACAATTATTTTTAACCCTTTTTCTTTATTCACTGTTTTATCTCCCTTACAAAACATAATTTATGATTTTTTTCTATAATCTTCTAACCAATTTTGAATAATTACCAAAGGAGATCCTCCATTAGGATTTCTACCCTCATAAAATACATATTCAATATCTTTATAATTACCATTTCTAATTTCTTCTCTTTTTAAATTTTTATATGTATTATGATATTTTCTTTCAGTACCTAGAACTATTGTATCAGTATAATATATTCCATTTTCAAAATTTACATCTATTATAGTAATTTCTCCTTCATAGTTACTATATACCCTTATAAAACTATTTTCTCCTTTTTGTGTTTTTTCTATGAACTCATCTAGTTGATTTTCATTAGAAGATACTACTTTATTATTTTTCAATGTAAAGCAACCATCTTCTATTGCTGTATTAACAGAATAATCCAAAGGTAATTTTGAGATTTCTATAACATTCTCATTCCTAAACTCTTTGTGTTCTATTGTTATCTTTACATTATCTTTTAATTGTGAATTATCAACAATAGCATACCATACATTTGTTGTATCGTTCATATTTGGACTTTCTTTTTGTTTCATTATGATATTAGTTGTAGTTTCATCAGCATAAACATTTGAAATTTCCATATCAATTTCATCAAAATCTCTATAATTTTCATTCGCAATAATTACAATGAAATTTTCATTAAAATTAATTTCAGAAATCTCTGGAAATGTTGATATTCTTGATTTGTATTTTTCGTAATCATTAGAATTTGTTATTGTTCTATAATATAATCTTACATCATCTTGCCAAGTCATATCATTAGCCATTAAGTCTGTTTCATAATCTGTATATCCTCTACCATCATCAAATAATCCTCTTGTTTCTATTTTATCTTGTTTTTTTATAAATGTATTATAAATTGTAACTCCTGCAAATGTTATTCCTGTTAAACTTACTGTTATACAAAGAATGACAATAACTACTTTTAGTATTTTATTCATATCATCAAATCCTTTCTTTAGCAGGATTCTTCTTAATTCTTTTTTACCTCTATGAATTAAGTTTTTTGTGTTTTGGAGAGTTTGACCTAGTATTTTGGAAGTTTCTTCATAAGATAATTCTTCAATTTTTACTAAATATATTGCATTTTTGTATTTCTCATCTAACAATTCTATTGCTTCAATAACTTCTTTTTTTGTTTCTTCTTTAGTTATAACTTCTAATACATCTTTTTCAATATTTTCAGTAAAATTATATAAATATTCTTCTGTTATTTCCGTTCTTCTCTTTTCTATTTTTATATGATTTATTGCTCTACTTTTTGCTACCATATAAATATAATATTTAAAAGAAACATTTTCTTTCATTTTGTTTTGCATAACATATATAAAAGTTTCTTGTGTAAGATCTTCTGCTTTTTGATAATCTTTTACAATATTAAAAATAAAATATTCAATTCTTTTTTTATATTTGTTATATAAGAACTCAAAAGCTTCTTTTTGTCCATCTAAATAATCATTATATAATTTTTTATCTACATCTTTCTCCATTTTTTACCTGCTTTCACTATAACAGACAAGTAACTTTCAAAAAAGTTTCAATTTTTTATAATTTTATTAAATATAAGTAACAAAATCACAAATTGTAATTTTTTGTTACTAAATATAGTAAATATCATCTTCGTAATTTTGTATTTTCTTATTTTCAGGAACTTGTTTTATTATTTGGTAGACTGTATATGAATCTGGATAAGGACTAGCCATTCCCATACAAGCCATTCCAAAAAATATACCATTTAATTCTGTTAAACTTGCAGGGCATAACCAAAATAATATAAGAGGAATTATTCCTAATATATATGGTAACAAACTCATAACAATAAATCTTCTCTTTGATAATGGATATGATGTTAAAGATACAAATGTAATAGGTTTTGCAATTCCAATATAAGAGTTAGCTTCTTTTGGATATACTATTGAATGTAAGTATTCGTGTACTAATAAAAGAATAAAGCCTATAATCGCACCAACTAATATAAATGGTCTATTAACTATATTTTGTTGATTTATAACAGTTTTTATATTCATAGATACAAACATAATAATAAATGCAGGAATCAAAAATGGTAACCCTTTAATCATAAGTTCATTCATATTTTTAGGCATTTTAATTTTTATTGCTTTAGAATCTAAACTGCCTCTTTGATACTCTCTTATTTTATTTTCTTCTATAATTCCTATCCAATGTATTTTAGGCATAAAAATCACCCCTCTCTACTTATTGTAATTTTTCACTAACTTAATGCTTTTATAAATTTATCAATATTTTCATTTAAGATTTTTATTTCTTTATCTTTTTCTATGTTTTTGCTTACCATCTTTGTAATAAATTTATCGAATCCTTTTTGTTTTTGTATATCCATTTCTCCTCCAAAAGTATCATAAATAATAGCAGTATCTAATAAATCTTTTGGAATATTTTGTTCATAATAACTTTTCCAATTTTCATTAAAACCACAACAAATAAAATATGCTACCTTTTTTGATTTTAAATTTTCAATATTACTAATCAAAAACTTTCTTATTTTTTTGTCTATCATTCCCATTCTAATTGGCGTACCAATAATAATTAAATCATATTCATTTATATCTTCATTTTGATTTAATATATTTACTATTTTAGAATCTTTTAACTGCCTATTTATTTCTTTAGCACATTTTTCTGTTGTTCCTGTTTTACTAGCATAAATTATTAAGGTTTTCAAATCATTTTCTCCTACTCGACAATTTGTAATTTTTCTCTGATCTCTTTTAATCAGTACAATCTTCTATAAATCTGTAATGTCTTTTATAGAAGCAATTTTTGCAATACCATTTTTATCAAATAAAATAGTTAATCGATAATATTTTGTTTTATAACATTTTCCCCAAAACCATTCTTCATATATTGTTCCTGCACCATATTCATAAAAAGTAAATCCTTGTCTAGGATCAGTATCTATGTAACCTGGTTTTCCTAATAATTCAACCACTTCATCTTCTGATAATCCAATAAGACTTTCATTATTAACAATTTCATTTAGTTTTATATATTTTTCATCAATCGTTTCATTTCTATAATTACTTAGAATAATACAAACACAAATTGAAATAATAACAAGCAGTATTATTTTAAATTTTTTACTTATAGAAGTTGTTTTTATTATCCATTTTATAGCAAATACTAACAGAACCACTGGTCCTATGTATACCAATAATATAAAAATCGCATATAGCATAAGAATTGTTTCAAAATCCCCTTGATAACGCCAAATCAAATTACTTATTATAAATATACAAAATAAGATAATAATACTTAATATAATTTTATTTTTTCTACTGATTGATTGTATTTTCGATACCCTTATTACAGCAAATAATGCTAATATTAATGGAAATATGTTTCTTATCAATCCTAAAATTAATGCACTAAAAATTCTCATTTCTATCTCCTCGATAAATTACTAATTTTATTTTAGTTCTAATTAAATTATAAAAAGCATTTACTATTCTTATTGTTTTTTTCCACATAAAGGACAATACCTTAATTCGTATTGGTTAGTAGTTACATTACTAAATTCATTTCCTCTAACTTTTTTCTCTCCTTTTCTCCAACTACGAATAGACAATTCGGCGAATATTTTGCTTGTTATATTTTCATTATTTTGATTAATTTCTTTCCAATTTTCTATTTCTTCACAACATTTACACATATATAAATTCCTTTCTCAAAATTACTATTTCTCTTACTATTAGTAATTATATCACTCCTATAATGAAAAGTATATATAAAATACAAAAATTAAAGCCAAGAACCTAAATTCCTGACTTTTTCATCTTTTGTATTTTATTAATTTTATCTTTTGTATCTTATATATATTTTATCTTTAGTTAGCATTATTTATAGATAAATAGCCTATATCAATATAGTCTTTATCTAGCATATTATAAGATTTTTCTTTATATATCACTAGCTTTAAATTCAATTCATTTAATTTTTCAATTTCTTCGGATTCCAATTTATCATCAAGTTTTATATTTAATTCTTTTCCATTTTCAAGTTTATATAAACTTATGTGAACATTATCTTTTAAGTTATCCTTTACTTTAAATTTGATTTTATATGTTCCCTTATCATCTAATTTTGGATTAAATGTATATTCTGCAAGTCTTCCATCAAATTCTAATGAATTAAGATAAATTCTATCATAATCAGTTTTATTCTGGTTAATACATATTATAATTCCTACGATAATTCCAATTATTGCTAGTAATATAATACTTATCAATATAATCTTTCTCTTCATATTCCCCTCCTTATTTTTATATACTCCTTAGATAAGTATGCAGATCAAGAAATATAAAAGGGGATTACCAAATATTATTGAAAGGAGCAAGAATAATATTTCATTTTTAAAATATAGCTCTACTCTACATACTTATCTAAAAAGTATATCTATTTCTTAGTTTGTATCTATATTTTAACACCCTGAATCATTAAAGTATACTGCAGGATTTTGCAAACTTTTTGCAAAAAGTTATGTCAAGAAATTAATATTGTTTAGTATTTCCAATAGATTATTCCTTAGTTCTGGATTAATTAAAACAGTTGCTCCAATTGTTAATAATGCTAAAACTATTAAAAGTATTAATAATTCAATAATCTTTCCTACTGAATCTGCAATAAAATTTAATACTTTTATTCCTGTACTTGTTTTCTTTTCAAAAACAATAGTATTTTTATCTTTATCTAAATTGAGATTCTTATATAATCTCTCTTTTTCTATATTTTCATTTTTCTTTTCTACTGCTTTATCATATATGGATTTTGGTTTATTTTTTCTTAACATCTTCTTTATCTCTTTTCTTTTTAAATATATTTAACAAGCCTTTTTTATCTTTTATTTCTTCAATAGTGGTATTTAATAAATAATCTTTTAATACTTTTTCATAAAAACTTTTATTACCTATAATAAATGGTTCTGGAACAAATTCACTAAATGAAGCTCTTTCTTTCCAAAACTTTCCTAAGCTTTCTTTAAAGTTTTCTTTATCTTCATTTCTAACAAAATTAAACATTAAATACGAATTAATATCTTCGCCTATAATCATAAATGTTTCAATTAGTTTGTTTATTTCCCACGCCTTATTTCCTGAAACAATTATTTTTAAATCTCTCGTTAAAAATGAAGATATTTCCTCTTTACTCATTTCATCAAAATTGCCAAAATCAAACACATAAAATTCATATTCAAATTTTAATATATCTGCCAAATTTTCTGGTCTTTGATATAAGTCTATTCCTTTATATGTAATCTTTCTTAATACCTCATTATAAATGGTAGGAATTGATTCATCTTCAACTAAGCTATATATAGAATTATGCTGATTATTTTCTATATAACAAGCTGTAACATTAGTTAATTCTGATAAATATTTGACTATATTTATTGCAACTGTTGTAGCTCCAATATGACGTTCTGTTCCTGCTATTCCAATTGTAATAGTTTGTTTTACTCTTTTTATATTTTCTTTAACTACTTTTGTTGTTTTATTTATTACTAACATATTGTCATTAATTTTATATTTCATTGCATTACCAAAAGTCATTCCTTCAATCGAAAAAGCTTTTTCAATTTCATCTGCAAATATTACATCATTTTTAGCTGTAATAATATTATAAATCCCTAAATTGAATAATCTTCCTAATAAAACATTTCCTTCTTTATAGCCTTCAGCTAAAATGATAATTCTAACATTATACATTCTTCTTATCAATTCTATTGAGCTTGTAATTTCATCTTCTGATGTAGAAGTTGTTATTGCTTGTAAATCTATAATTAAATAATCAACTCCATTCAAATTTCTAAGTTCCGTTTCTAAGAACTTTTTTAAGTTATATTCATTTATGAATCTCATTACTAAGTTAATTCTATGTTCTTTGCAATATTCTTCTATAATTGCTCTTGGCTCTTTTGAAATATAAATATATTTCTTATATAATCTATCATTCTCCATTGTTACAGCTCCTTTTATTATTCTTCTTGAAAGTCTTGATTATCTTGTTCCTCTTCACTATACAAAACAATTTCTCCTGTATCTAATTGAATTATATCTGTATTTTCATAGTGTATTGTGCTTTGATCGTCTGTTTTATTAGTTATAGTATTATCGTTTTCCTCTACTAAACCTTTTAATCTATCCATAAAATCATCTACACTTGTATTTTGAACATTTTCTTGTTGTGATGATGTTGAATCTTTTATTTTAGTATAACTTTCTGTATTTCTATCTTTCATATTTAGAATAATTGCTATTCCAATTACAAATAGTAAAACTATACTTAATATTATTAATTGTTTTTTTAATTCTTGTTTTTCTTTCATTTCTTACTCCTTATCCTTTATTTTGTGAACTCCCAAATAGATATGGAAACGGATTAACAGCACTACTACTTGAATTAGTTCCTAATCTAACTTCAAAATGAAGATGGTTTCCTGTACTGTTGCCTGTACTCCCCATTGTTCCTAATACTCTACCTTGCTCAACTTCATCTCCTACTGCAACTTGAATTGAGCCTTGTATCATATGTCCGTATAGAGTATAAAAGATAGAACCATCATCTGCTGTATGTTGTAGCACTACATAATTTCCATATCCTGTCGAACCTGGATTTGCAACTACCACTTTTCCTGGAAGAGAAGCACATATTTTTGGACTTGCTTTTGATATACATACAAGATCTATTCCTGTGTGAGCTTTTGTTTGTGTTACTCCATTTACAGTTATTGTTCTGCTAGGAGAGAATTTTGATGTTATTACATCTTTTGTACTATTCCACGCTTCAAATGGCATATTGAATTTTGCTCCTATATACTTATATGTATCTCGTACCACTTCTGTTGAACTTCCTGATGAAACAGAGCTACTTGAACTCTCATCATCAGAATTAGCATTTGAGGAACTAAATACTCCTATTAATCCAAATATTCCAATAAATATAATTAATACACCTATACAAATACCAATTATTATTAGTTTTACTTTTATTGATAAAAAACTAAATACTGTTTCTGTTAAATCTTTTGCCTTGTTATCTGACATTTATCTTCCACCACCAATTAAATATTCCTTTTCCCATTCTAATGCTTTTACATTTATTAAAGTATGTCCGTGAACCTATGAAAAACAATCCACGTCCGTTTATCTTTTTGGCTTAATATAGCCTTTTCTTCTTGATTTAAGTTATATAAATTCACAACTTCTTCTAAATCTTTTCCATCAATTCCGAAAAAGAATTTGTATGTAGAATTATCTAGGAAAGCTTGTCCATACATACGAACTTCTGGTGCTAAAAAGTCTACTAAACTTTGAGTAATAACCATAAGTCCACATTCGTATTTTCTTGCACGCTTACAAAAATTTCTCAAAAATTCAATTGTTTGTGGTACTTTTCTATCTACCAATAAATAGGCTTCATCACAAACAACGTAACATCTTTCTTCACGATTCCTAAATGCTTGATCCTGGCAATATCTTAAAATATTAAAATATTGACATCTTTTTACTTTTTCAGAAGCTCCTTGCAAACTGTAAACGTCTAAGCATACAAAACTACTATCTAAATCTAATGAAGTATATCCATTAAATATTTCTCCGTGATGACCAATTGAAAGTTCTCTTACTACTGCTCTTATTTCTTCTATTTCTTTCTTATGTTCTGTATTTGCCTTAACTTTTTCTATCAGCAAATTATAAAGGTCTTGCATAATTGGAAATTCTTTTGAAGTCATATTTGTAATATCTGTATCATAAGTAATACCATAAGTTTTATATAATTCTTCTAATATCTCCATTAGTAAACTCATTTGTAAAGATGTTATTTCAGGATAATATAATTTAAAAAATGTACTTAGAAAATCTAAGTGTAATCCTAAGGCTGATTTACTTGAAGTGTATTCTCCATTTTCATCATCTTCAAATGTTGTTGTTTCAGGAAGTGGATTTACTTGTAAAGGATTAATTCTACCCACATTATTTCCAGTTCCACCACTACAATCAATCCATTTCCCACCTAATAACTTACACATTGGACGCATTTCAGATTCAGGATCTATTACAAAAATTTTACTTCCATTCAACCACTCATTAAGCATTATTTTTTTTGCAAGAAATGATTTACCAGAACCACTAGAACCTTCTATAACAATGTTTGAATTTGTTCTATCATTTCCCTTAAAAAATGGGGAAAAAGCAATCATTCTTCCATCTTCATCAGTTCCTAAATAGTAACCTTCGACATCTACTAACCCACTTCCAGAAAAGGGTAATCCTAAGAATAGAGCTTCCAGGCTCATTGTTTTATTAGATATTTTACTAATATCTTCATAGTATGTATCATAAGGAGAACTTTGTCTTAATGCTTTGTCTTGAATAAATGCAGGTACTCTAGCTTTTAATCCCATTCCTGCTATTTTGTTTCTTACTGTTCTACAATTTTCATTAAAATTATTATCTGTTTCTCCTATTGTATTAGATACAAAAGATACATTAACGTATGGGATATTATCGACAGTTATATCTTTTATGATTTTTTCAGCAGATTTTATTTTAAATTCAGCTTGTGTTTTCAATGCTTCATTGCTTGTGGTATTGAAAATATTTTTATCTGTTGTTAAACCTTTTGACACTCCCTCAACATATTCTTGTACGTTCTCTATCGGTGTAATTACAAGGCTTACAGTAGTATTTGGTATATCTTTTAAATTCAATAACCAACCAACATTTACTGCAGATGGATAAGAACTTACATATTGCAATTTGTGTTGATACTCTCCTAATTGCACTTTATTATGTTTTAATTCAATACCTTGTGGAGTTATAAGTGCTAATAACTCCTGATTAATAGGCATTGTTTCTATTTCTTTTGTTTTCATTTGTAACTCTCTTTCCATTAGCGTAACGCTAATATATTTTTATCATTCGTAATTTTTTGTTAAATTTTAACTTGTAATGGACTTTCTAAATAATTTTGATCTTCTATATAAGCTATATCTGGATTATTGTAACTATTTATTAATTGAATAATCAGTCTTTCATCTAAAACTTCTGTCTTATATCCACTATTAGTTAATTTCATTCGTATTTCATTTATTCTTTTAACCAGTTCCTGCTCTACATATTCATCATTTTCAGCCCAAATCATTAAGTATATTTCGCTTTCTAATGCTTTTCCTGTTGTAGATAACACCCCAAAACTTCTACTTCTTTTATCCAATAGTGAAAATTTAAGAGCTTCTTTTTCCTTTTCCATTAGACTTGCTTGAAAATCTTGATTTTTTCTTAAATCTATTGGTCTGTTTGTAAAATAAAGTTTTAATGGTTTTAATTCACTTGCAAAATTTCTTGTTATACTTCGTCCGTGTGCAACTTGCTCTTCTTTTGACATTAGCTTACAGTTTTTTGGATATATTCTTAAATAGCATAGAACTTTATTATCAATCGTATATAAGAAATTACCTTGCACATCTTTTATATTTAAAAATAAGTTAGCTGAAGTTTTTATATTATTGTTTTTCTTTTTTCTTTTTAAAAGATCTAATATCATTATTGTTCCTCCTTGACTACATAATTAAATATCCTTTGTCTTTGATAAAACTTAATCATATTGTTTATTAATTCTGCTATACAGGTGTTATACTTGTCTTTCATAACAGAGATAAATGTAGCACCTGTTATTAGAATCCATATTCCTAATGCAATTAAATAATTGTTAAATAGTGCATTAAAAATCAATGCTATAAAGACTGCTATTACTCCTGCTATTGCTGTTGTTATCATTTCTTTAATTCCAATACCATTTATAATCTCAACCCTTATTTTTACATTAGCAGGCATATTTATTTGAAATCTACTCTCATCTTCCATATCTTTTGTGTTCCTTTCTACCTTTTTAAAAAGGTAACTATTATATTTCTTCATCTAATTCTTCTTGTAATTCTTCATTATCAACCATTCCTAAGTAATACATATCTTTATGACCATTATAAAAATAGTCGCTTAACTCTTCTAATGAAATTGTACCTTTTTCTAATTCATTAAATATATTTTCTACTTGTTCATCATTTTCAAGTTTTGATAATTCTAATCTAAATGTTTTATTTCTTTCTATAAAACCAGACATACTTGTATTTTTGGCTTTTGGATATGTTGCAATTGATAGTGTCTTAATATGTGAATAAACATTTTTCCAATCTTCAATTTGTATATCTGTTCCATCAGGCATTTTTGACTTTTTTACTATTTTCATCTCAAAATCCTCCTAATTTGCAACGTGTTTATATTGAGATTCACAACCACTACTTATCCACGGATTAAGTATTAGCTCTTTAAATTCATCATCATTGTGTATACTTCCTTTTAAGGCAGGTGGGATAAGTAGTCCTACACTTTTATTATCGTGCTTAGTCCAATACATATAATATTTTTCTTCTGCAACTCCTCCACTTGTTATTCCTTGACATTCATCATACGCTTTAAACACATCAACATCTTTCTTCCAAGAGTTCATAAAACTACCAAAATTTATTTTTTTAACATCTGTTTTTACATACAACTCTCCATCTATCGAAATAGTCCATCTTCCTTTTTTATCTTTAGCTTCTTTTTCTAGTGTTCCATCTGTTACTGATACTTGAATACTTGAAAAATCTCCTATTGCGTCTGCTGACTGAACGTATGGAAAATAAGTTAATACTAGATTTTTTGTGGTACTAATTGTTAATATAAGAATCAATGCTATTAATCCATTTTTTATCCTGGTTAAATATCTTCTATATTCCATATCATCTCCAGTTAGAATTTTATAAACTGCAACTGCAATCATTAGTACACAAGCAAAACCTGCTAAATATCCTAAATAATTTACTATGTGATATATTCTACTCATTTTGTCCTCCGTATTTTTATAATTTATCTTTCGATTGACGATTCTTCATATTCTTTTATTTTTCGTTTATATCTTGATATTTCTTGATTTCTAAAATCCTTTTCTGATTGAATATGAATCACTTTCTTTACTAAACCTTTTCTATAATTTTCTTCCTCTTCTTGATATTCTTTAATCAATTCATTTCTCACTTTTATTTGTTCTTTCGTATTTTCTAATACTTCCGTTAAATTTTGTACTGAATAAACTTGTTCTTTATCTAATGTAATTTGAATTATTGTTACACTTAAATCTTGTATATGTTTTTTCACTAATTCAATTGCTTTTCTTGTATTGAAACCATATACATAACTACAACATTCGTCATAATCATATTTACTAGAAGCTATTATTCCTTTTTCTATTAATTGTTTTGTTTCATATAATTGATTGCAAATCTTATACAAATCAATTTCTTTTGTTGTTTTTACTAATCTTCCTTTGTTATCCAAATAAGTTAATGTATAGGCTTCATTAGGGTGTAATATATTATCTAAATTTTTTCGTATATAAATCATTTTTATCTACCTTTACTAACAATATTTTTAAAACTGCTTACTGTTCTTGTAGCTGTTGAAACTTTTGAACCAAGACTTGAATTTCCTCCTGATGTTTCCATAAACTCTCTTAACAAATGTGGCGTTCTATTTGCTATCATTACAGTAGATAATGACAAAATAATATGTGCATTATTCATAAGTAAAATTGCAAATTGTAATAATGTTAGTTGTACTATTACTGTAAAAGCATTTGATATGAACTTTTTCACATATCCATTGAACGCTCCTCCATCAGAATTAAGAAGTCCAATACAAGCTACTGGAATCGCTAAACGTAATATAAACATTTCAATACCTCTTGTTAGAGTTTGGAAATATATTAGAACCATATAAATCGCTATTATTAAATAGAAAAATGCTCCTAATATATTCCAAGCCACATTTCCAACTGTTACACCCATTGTTTGAAAATTCCCTAACATTCCTATAAAAATAGATTGATATAAGTCATAACAAATCCAAGCAAATTGCGTATATATAAATCCAAAACAAATCATTATTATTAATGCTTTAACAAAACCTATAACAACTGTCATTGGACTTACTTCTGGATCTCCATTTGACCAAGCCATATAAACTTCAATCATTTTTTTTACAAAAAACATTATTAATACTGCAATTGCAAAAGTATAAACTGCATTATAAAGTCCTGAAATACTAAAATTTGAAAGTCCTCTAAAATTTATTTCTATAGCAAAGGCGTTCCAAAACATAACATCATAAACACCATTAAACCAATTGAAAATTGCCTGAGCTATATATCCAAATAGAAATGAAATTGCTGTTGCTATTAAAACACCTACTACCATATAAATTCCCTCCTATTTTATTTTGGTTCTATTACTATTTCTTCGTCCTCTTCAACTGTTTCTTCTTCAATATTTTCTTTACTCTCTTCTTGTTTTATAAACTCATCAGATAATTGTTTTAATTTTTCAAATTCCTTTTCTGTTTCTTTT
>CAQPRV010000105.1 GCA_948857205.1 uncultured Clostridia bacterium | reverse complement strand
TATTTCTAATACTTGTCCTTCCAATACATAAGTTCTTTCTATTATATTATTATGTTTTTTTACTTTTTCTTCTAATTCAGAAAGTCTAAAATTTGTTAATTTTGAACTTGCTATTATTCCACCTATTGTTCCTAAACATGTACCAATAAATGAAATTATTGCTACTATTATTGTTGAATCCATATAATTCTCCTTTCTAACTTTTCAATGCACTATATGATACAGTAAAATTTACTTGATTCACTGTTACACTTGTCCCTGTTCTTTGACTTATTCTAACTGTTCCATCTTCTAAAACATGTCCTAGTCCCATTACATGTGTATTGCTTGTATTTCTTAATACAACTGGAAAAGCTATTACTGTTTGAGGTCTATATTCTATAGGCAAAGTATGAAGTGTTAACCATTCTCCATTTTTTATTTCATTATTAATACTATACACTATATACATTTCTACATCTTTTCTTATTCTTCTATATTTAAATCCACTTGCTGGTTCTATCCATTTCGTATTTGGATTTAGTATTTTATTAATTTTTTCTTGTAAATTTTCTATATTATAGTTCATATTAGATATTGCCTTATTATTTGTTAATTCTACCTCTAGTTCTGCTCCTTCTGTATTATATATTGTTGTTTCTCCTTCATATTGTGTTATTCCACATGTACAATCTATATCTTCTTCATAAGAGGTATTTAAAGCAACAATAAGTATCATTGGATTACTAGATAAAGATTGCTTAAAACTTGCTAAATCACTGCATGATAAATCTTTTACATATATGGAAGCTCCAATATTATAGCTTTCATCTACAGTTTCTGTATTATTAAGTTCATATTTATTACATATTGATGTAATATTATCAAGCTCACTTCTTAGACAGTCAACTGGCTTTGCTATAAAAAATCTATTATTTCTTGTATCAGCAACCCAATCTTCATCGTTACTTCCATCAAAGGTTATATACCCACATTGCCTTACTATTTTTTGTCTATCAAAATCAATATAATCTTGTGCTATAATGTTCCCTATATTATTTTTTATACAATATAATGGTTTACAAGTTATTGTTTTTAAACTCGTACTATCTGCTTTTGTGCTTATTATTTCTATCGCTCCTGTTGTTCCTACTCCTTCTGGTTTTCCATATAGTTTATGTATTTTTCCTGTTCCTTCTATTGTTTTTGCTATTATATATGAAGCTTTATAAATTTTACTTAGTTGCACCTTTTCTAAATTAATTTGACTAGAATATTCAATCCAACCTATTCCATTAAAAATATAATTTTTATTTTCATCTAACACAGTATATATTTCTCCATTTTTCACATCAGATATACTATTTAAATCTTCAAGGGTCTCAACTTCTCCTTTATATATTAATGGGCTACCGAATTTATCAATTTGTTTTTCTAAAGCATTTGCCATTTTCTCTGAATAATTATTCAAATCTGCAATATCTTCATCTTCAAATATTGGAATATCATATTTTGTACTTTGCATATTATCCTCCTTTTATTTCAATACATGTATATTTTTTTGCCTTTTTAACTTTAATTGATTTCATTTCCTTATAAGTTAACTCTCTTACCGCTTTTACTTTT
Organism: uncultured Clostridia bacterium; assembly: GCA_948857205.1. Taxonomy (GTDB): domain Bacteria; phylum Bacillota; class Clostridia; order TANB77; family CAG-508; genus CAG-269. The sequence goes on along the minus strand of CAQPRV010000105.1, from coordinate 112 downwards.
ATTTTAAAGGTAGAGCCAGCATGAATATTTGCTGGCTCTAAAATGATTTCTTTTATTTTCATCCTAATAATGAATATCCGATAAAACCGTAAAAATAGTATAAACTACCATT
>CAQPRV010000104.1 GCA_948857205.1 uncultured Clostridia bacterium | reverse complement strand
TATTTCTAATACTTGTCCTTCCAATACATAAGTTCTTTCTATTATATTATTATGTTTTTTTACTTTTTCTTCTAATTCAGAAAGTCTAAAATTTGTTAATTTTGAACTTGCTATTATTCCACCTATTGTTCCTAAACATGTGCCAATAAATGAAATTATTGCTACTATTATTGTTGAATCCATATACTTCTCCTTTCTAATCCTTACATATGTATGTAAATGCAATATGCATATATTGTCCTTTTGTTATTGGATTGCTCTGTATTTCTCCATTAGTTCCCGCAAATCCCCATTTTGGTGTATTTATTGTATAATGTCCACCTAATCCTAACATAAAAGTAATACTTAATTCTGGTAGAAACGGTAAAGTAGCAAAAGTTGTACTATTGGGAATATCTGCTATAATTTCACATCTCAAATCAACTCTACATACATTTCCATTTCTTATTACTTGATTCAACTCTGCTTTTCCTATATATGTGCTATCAATATTTACTTTAAAAACTTTATTTTTTAGTTTACTTATCTTTTCTTTTTGCAAATTTACTATACTTTCATTTGCACTACATATTGCTTTGTTATTTGTTAATTCTACCTCTAGTTCTGCTCCTTCTGTATTATATATTGTTGTTTCTCCTTCATATTGTGTTATTCCACATGTACAATCTATATCTTCTTCATAAGAGGTATTTAAAGCTACAATAAGTATCATTGGATTACTAGCTAAAGATTGCTTAAAACTTGCTAAATCACTACATGATAAATCCTTTACATATATAGAAGCTCCTATGTTATAACTTTCATCTACAGTCTCTGTATTATTAAGTTCATATCTATTGCATATTGATGTGCAATTTCCAATCTCACTTCTTAGACAATCAACAGGTTTAGCTATAAAAAATCTATTATTTCTTGTATCAGCAACCCAATTTTCATCACTACTTCCATCAAAAGTTAAATACCCACATTGTCTTACTATTTTTTGTCTATCAAAATCTATATAATCTTGTGCTATAATGTTCCCTATATTATTTTTTATACAATATAAAGATTTACAATTTATTGTTTTTAAACTTGTACTATTTGCTTTTGTGCTTATTATTTCTATCGTTCCTGTTGTTCCTGTTCCTTCTGGTTTTCCATATAGTTTATGTATTCTACCTACTCCTTCTATTGTTTTTGCTATTATATGTGAAGCTTTATAAATTTTACTTAGTTGAACTTTTTCTAAATTAATTTGACTAGAATATTCAATCCAATCTGTTCCATTAAAAATATAATTTTTATTTTCATCTAATATAGTATATATTTCTCCTTTTTTCACATCAGATACACTATCTAAATCTTCAAAGGTCTCAACTTCTCCTGAATATATTAATGGGCTGCCAAATTTATCAATTTGTTTTTCTAAAGCATTTGCCATTTTCTTAGAATAACTATTTAAATCCGCAATATCTTCATCTTCAAATATTGGAATATCATATTTTGTACTTTGCATATTATCCTCCTTTTATTTCAATACATGTATATTCTTTTGCCTTTTTAACTTTAATTGATTTCATTTCCTTATAAGTTAACTCTCTTACCGCTTTTACTTTTATTTTAAAGGTAGAGCCAGCATGAATATTTGCTGGCTCTAAAATGATTTCTTTTATTTTCATCATATTACACCTCTTTATTTATATCCAACTACTTTTGTTATCTTAAATTGAGTTGTAGAACTTTTTAAAGCAGTTTCGCCAGATACTGTCATCGTAAAGCTTACCATTTTGTTTCTTGCAATATTTGTATTTGTTATTGTTATAAGTTCATCTCTAAAACTGTACTGTGAACCAGTTTCAGAATAATTATCTCTTAATCTAGTCCTATTAGTTCCTTTAACATCTATTTTTTCATATATTTCTGCTTCTCCAATTATTGCAAAAACTTCTATGTATTTAAAATTGTTTTTGTTTTGGCTTAAAGTTACTGTTCCTGTTGTTCCATTTGTATTATTATATAAAATCTGTTGATATAAACAATTGTCCAATTTAGTCTTATCTCCTGAACTCATTAGTCCATTTTTTGATGTAGTTGCTAAGCCATAGGTTGTATTATTGTCATTTCCCCAGTATGCTTCCCCATTTGCTGCCCACTTCAATACTTGCCCCGCTGCTCCACCAGCTGGTATATGCTTAAATCCACTATTATTAGGGTGTTTATAATTGTTAGCTCCACTAGCAATTCCATTTAATTTTTGTAATAAGACATTTGTAAAATCATTCGTACTTAAACCTTTTCCATTTTCTTTTAACACAAAAATACTTCCGTCTTTAACGGAAGCTAATTCTTTTTTTAGATCATCTATTATAGAATGATATTCACTCATTATCTGAGCAAATATATATTTATATGTTAGAAAAGTTCTCATGTCTTTAAAATCACTTATTCCACTTGAACTTGTTTTAAATCTTGCTAATTCATATTGATATACACCACTATTAGTAGCTACAATATTATTTTGTGTTAAATTTGGATATGTTGTTATGCTTTTAATTATTCTATATTGTGCTTGTTTAAAAGATATGTCTGTATTCTCTTTATCTAAATTAATTTCTATTACTAATTTACAAAATGCAGTGTCTGTATCTACTGGTATTTCTGTGTAAGTATCTTCTTCTAATAGCCTTCCACGTATACAAATACAACCACTTCTAACTACTATTCTATCTGTAGATTTAGTTATTTTCATGTTTTCTTTATACTCAAAAATTCCACATAACCCATTTAGAAATGTATCATTTGAAAGAGCATATATATGATTACCAAAAACTTGATCTGTAAAAACATGTCCTTTTAACATTTTACTACCTTCTTTCCTTTTTTATTTTATCTATAAGTCCTATTCTCATATTTCCACATATATATTCATACATTCTGCTTTTTGTTATTTTTATAGCACTTATATATGTATCTAGTATTATGCTATTTTTAGTTTTAATTGCAATTGGCGTTCCAACCTTTAAATATCTATCTATCAAATTAAAGCTAATCATATGATTATAAGTATTTTGTTTTATAACATCTAAGGCTTCTTGTGGAGCATCTTCCATTTTCTCTGTATAAATTATTTTGGTTTTACCTTTTGCTCTATTGTTATCTTTCATATTAGTTGTTGTAGTTCTATTTGATAGTAAATATAAGGTATAACTGCCTTCTTCCTTTGTTAAAACTTTTACTTTTGCGACTATATTAGTTTCAAATACTTCTGTATAATTTGAAATGTTATGTGCAAATACATCAATTAATTCTTTTTGTATTTCTTCTTTCTTTATTGTTATTCTTAGCTTTTTATTTACAATAGATATTTTATAAACTATATTATAATTTTGAGTACAATTAGTCATCCATGTATGTAAATTGTATATGCCATTTTCCACATTATCTACACACTTGTTTATCTTTGTATGACTACCTACTATTACATCTAAAAACTGTTTATTTAAAAAGGCGTCTTCATTAGTTATAAAATTATCTTTTATAGTTTTTGCTATAAAATCTTCCACACCATTTGTCCTTATTATTTGTTCATCTTTTAGTTCTACTTCTTGGTCAAAAAAATTAGTTAAATATTTTATTGTATATTCATAAAGTTGCCTTCCACTTTCATTTTGAATATCCTCTATAATTCCCCAATAAATTACTTCATTATCTTTTTTAATCGCAACAAAATCATCTGCTTTTGCCGTTGTATTCTTTAATACTTTTAAGATTGTTTTAGCATTAGTTTCTTCATCAATATCAATTTCATAATTTGCTAATTCAATTATGTCTTTTACTGTAAAATCATCTCCATTAAATATCCACATAAAAGTTTTATTAGTTAATATTCTTATTTTCTCTCTTGCTAATACTTGTATTGCCTTATCTCTTTCATATGTTTTGTCTAACAAATCTATAAATTTAATATTTGCGTCAATTATTCCACCTGTTTCTGGTGCCTGCAATTCTAATTCGTAATATCCACTATCTCTATTATAAGTTGCTATATAGTTTCTACCATTAAAGTTAATTGTTACTTCATTAGCCATTATGAACCTCCTAAACTATTTTATAGAACTCAAATATTGTTACTTTTGCATTTGATATTCCATTATCTGCGGTTAAAGTTAATTCACAAGAACGATTTACAGGTATCCTAATTACATTGTCATTTTCAAACACAATATGTTCCAAAGAAAAAAGACTCGTTAGAGTCCCGTCTACATTCTGTTTATTAATATGAAATTCATTTTCTTTAGTTTCATATAATAGTTTTTCATAATCTTTAATGTCTGCTTTTATCTTAACTTCTTGTAATAACTTACCTTCTACATACAATGAGATAATTGGATTTATAACATGCCCATTAATTTCTACAGATATTGGTGCTTCTACATGAGATTTATTTATATATGGCAATCTTCTAATATCATAGTTTACAAATTTACTATCCCATTTAAAATTCCACCTTATCTCGTCTCCTTCTGCTTTAGTATCATATATTGCAGTCTTCTCTTCATACCATAAACTTGTTGGTTCAAAGGTAATTGGTTCTGATATTACTCCATTAGTTTGCATTTCAGTTTTTCCTAAACTTTGTATATTTACATTTTTAAAAAAGGTTCTTTCTGGTTGTTTAGTAAATGGTATTGTGTAACTAAATTTTAACTTTTCAGATTCTTCTATAAAGTCAACAAAGTTCTTGAAATTGTCATAATTTAAAAAATTAGCTTGTCCAGAAATTGGTACTTGTTCAAGACTTCTTATTGTTTCAATAAATGTATTTCCTAACTGTTCATATTCTGTTATATATGAATATCCTAATCCGAGTTGGTTCTGTAAATAAACAATAATTATATATATCCATCATCGAATATTCTTGACCTTTTTCATTTACTAATTTAAATTCTCTTACAGACATATTTCCCTCCTTTTTCAGACAAAAAAACAGTTATCTCTAACTGTTTTTTGTTTATTATTGCACTTCTACTAATTTAAAAGATGAATTTGCTTCTATTTTATCACCTGTTTTAAAAGTGTAAATATATTCATTTATTCCATATCTTCCGCCTAAAATAATATTAACCTCTAAATCCCCATAAGATGAATGAACTACAAAATTGCTATTACCATCATAAATCTTATATTTTCCTATTGGTACATCTGTACCAGCAACTAAATGACCTGCTGGATATGTTTTTGGTTGCCCTTTAATTTTTATTATCTCTCCATTAATAGAATCAATTTGACTTTGCAATGATTGTTTTTGTGTTGTTAAATTAGATATATTTGATTCTAATGTACTTACCTTATCTTCTAATTCTTTCTGTTTTTCTTCTTTGCTTAGTTTTTTA
>CAQPRV010000103.1 GCA_948857205.1 uncultured Clostridia bacterium | reverse complement strand
TGGAAATGGTATGATGCAATAAAGGCAAGAAAAAATGGAACGGCTACAAAAAAACAGATTGAATTGTTAGATAAAGGACATTGGAAGGAGTAATTATGTTAGACAGAAACTATTATAAGGGATTCGAGGGGGAAGGACAAGTAAAAGTATGGACTTATGAAAATGGTAGTGAAATTGGTATGGTTATTTGGATTGGATTTTTTAATACAGTTTTAGAAGGTTGTTTTATTCCAACATTCCAGAAAAAAGGAATTGTTGAATGTTATTTTAACCAAAATGGATTTTACGATAATAAGTGGGAAATGAAATATCCATGCATTGTGTTGGATGAATTAAAAAGATTTGATGAAAAAGTGTTAGATACAAGAGATGAAGAAATTATTCAAAAAACAAAAGAGATTGTAGAAGATTTGATTAATTTTATTAGTATAGCTGTTAAGGATAAATTAAAAGTATACATTGAATATGATTAAGAGTTTCAAAAAACAATATAAACTGTGTAAAAGAGATAAATAAAGATTAAAAAATTTATTTAGGAAATTAAGAAATATGAAAAACAAATTTTAGAAAATAGAAAAAATAAAGAGCTGGTAATGGTATATAATTTCCATGTGTGGGAAGGGACTGTCCGAAAACTAAAAATCGGATAATCCAAACTACAAAACATAGTAATAAATAATATGAATGTGTAGTCTCGGAAAGCCGATAAAAATACAATAAAAAATTATGCCATATATATGAATGGGAAAAGGGTATGCAAATTGGACAAAACCGCATGAATATGCAAGTCATTTGAAAAGAGAATTTAGATGAGTAAAGAAAAATTAAATGAAATTTATAAATTAGTAAAAGAAACAGGATATGTTCAATCTATAAATATGTACAGGGAAATGGATAATGATAGTACAAAAGAATATAATTTGATTTTAAGTTTGAGTACATGTGCATTTCATGAAGGAGATACAAGAATTAAGTTAGTATTTTATAATATTCAGGATTTTAAATTAGGTAATATTAACAATTTTTACAAAGTATTTTTTGAGATAATAAATGTATCTGGTAGGCAATTAGAAAATATTAGATATTATGTTAATGAAATTGAATACAATATGGTTTCTTTTTGGTGTTCGGACATTGAATATAAAAGTTTCTAGCTTATTAATGACACGGCAATGTCTGTCACGTCGGATATTTACAATTGACAAGCTTAAGAGCGGGTTATCTGCATGGGAAGCAGAACGTAATCAGGATACAGCTAAAATACAGTGGCATTTTCAAACCGGAGATGCCAGAGAAAAACTAATATCACTATATCCAGTGATTCCATCTGTCACTTCTAAATAGAGGTGACAGATATGCTAAATATCAATGATACAATACACTAGTTATAATGTCAAAAATAAGGGAGAAAATTTTATAAAGTATTTTTTGAGATAATAAATGTATCTGATAGGCAATTAAAGAATATTAGATATTATGTTAATGAAATTGAATACAATATGATTTCTTTTTGGCATTTGCATATTAAATACAAAGGTCTTTATCTTATAGTATATTATTTAATTTTAATATAAGCATTAGCAATAAAAAATAAAATTTTATTAGAGAGCTTGAATTGATTCTTATAAAAAGATTTACAGATAGAAAATGAGAAAGAAAAACAACAATTTAGTATGTAAATATTGGTAAAAAATTAAGATATATAATGTTTCTGAAAAAGGAAGAATACAGGAATTTAGAGGGGAAAATATTATTTATAGAAAGTTTCAAAAAAGTATGCATAAAGTTAAATATTTGTTTGAAAATTAATTTGATGCTATGAATTGTGTATGTAATATGTTGAGACATGATGCAACTGGGATTTATAATAAACATGAAAAATGGGTTGGATGGTCAGACAATAAAGGAAATGTGAATTAATTTTTCACTATTAGAATATATTATTATAATTTCATAAATGCATCAATTCTCCTCTTCTCTGGGTCATCATCCCCTTCAATGCATCGGCTAAACAATAAAATGCTTAAATTGAATAATAATGAATTTAATGTAGAAAACATTAGTAGTTTAATAGATTAAAAAAATTTTTTATTAGTTTGATTATAATTTTTTATAGTATTATAAATTATTTATATTTTGAAAAGATGATTTTTAAATGCAGTAAAAAATACCTTGTGAGATTGACGCAGAACAGGTTAGTAAAAGAAGAAAAATCTTCAATAAATTAAAGTCTTTACCAGCAAAAAGGAACTATAGTTATACAGATAGCCAGAAATTCCAAAGAACATTATTTATATTGCAGACATTAAAAGGAAATGGGGGAGTTTATGAAAAAAAACCAAATGAAAATATTGATTAGTATGTTAAAAGGTAATATAAATTTTGAAAGAAGTTTTATTATATTAAAGTTATATTATAATTTATTTGATATGTCAAGTATATTGCAAAATGTAATTGTAACTAAGAAATATAAAAAATTATTGATAGATGAAATGTTTCCACAATCATATAATGATATTAATCTGAAAAAAGTTATACCATTTATATATAGAAAAGAAAAAAGATTATTGAATAATGAAAAAGAATTATCGGATGAAAATAAAAAAGAATTAAATTTTCTAGTAGCACTGATGATTTTAAATAAGAAAAAAATAGATAGATTTATTAAATTAAGAAAACAATTTGAAATAGAATATATGAATGGTAATATTAATACCAGCGATAATATATTGTCTGTTGCAGAAAAAGAATTTGGTTATAGCTATTGGCTTGTAGAGTCAAAGTTAATGCTTTTGAGAAATAACCATAATAGGACAGATTTTTTTAGGTATTATGGTGAACTAATAAAAAATTGTACTGATTCAAAAATAAGGATTTATTTACGGATTTTAAGTGATAAAGTTGCAGAGGATATTGGACAAAGGTATTTTGCTTCAAAACTAGATACATATTTCGAGAAACTGGACGAGGTATGTGATGATATTAATTTTTGCAATTATTATAAAGAATATATAAGATTTATGTGTTATTATTCTGAGGTAATAACACCGCAGCTTTTGAGAAATTTGTTAGCTATGAGTAGCCATTTAGGAATTATAGATAAATTTATTTTGTTTGAAAAGATAATAGTAAGAATGTCAGCAACACTTGCTTTTGACGAAAATGTTGATTATAAAAAGTTAATATTAATTCTTGTTAAAGAATTACAGCATAATATTCCATATCAAGTATGGAATAATATTATAACTTTATTAGATGATGAGAATTATATAAAGGTGATTGAAGAAAAATTAATTGTGCATAATGCCTTAAAGTTATATTGTGAAGGCAAATATGATGACTGTGCAATTGAATGTAGAAAGCAGTTACAAACATATTCTAATAATATATCATTGATTAATTTATTAGCTAAGTGTACAGATGAATTCGACGGAAATAAGCAATATGAAAAAGTTGCTGCTCTGTTAAATTCTTTGTATCGAAAAGAAGGAACTACTTTTGAATTTGTAAGGCGAATTAGCGGATATGATGTATATGAAAGGATATATAATAATCTTACTTTTGGAATGAGTTTATTTGTTATTATTGAACACGAAACAGAATGCAATGTAAAATATGAAAAGCTAATATATGTTGCTGCATTACTAATGTATACTTTTACACCAAGCAAATTAGCCTTTTTTTTGCCAGATATTAAGAGGGATAAATTTTTTAAAAAATATAAAGAATATTGTACTCCTTTATATTTATGTGATTGGCAAATTTCAACATATTCAGAGGTAACTAGTGAAGTGATAGATAATTTTAAATTGGATAGAACTTCTAATAGCTTACATGAAATAAAAATAGCATCTTTAACTAATTTAGAAAATATTTTTAATAGAGCTGATTTGTCATTAGAGGGAAAAGAAAAAAAAGAAGTAAATACACTTTTAATAAAAAAGCTTTTTGATTTATATACTGAAGAAAAAAGATATTTTGATGCCATTAATATTTACTTAGATGCATATTTTTCTTCATTTTATTTAGTAAGAACAACTGACTATAAACAATTAAATAAAAAGTTAATGTATAATGTTAGGAAAACTTTAGAAAATAATATTGAATATTGTATTTATATTTATATAACTAAATTTGGCGTTAATAATGCTGAAAACACAAGTGAATATGTTGTTTCTAGTTATAAAGAAATAATGAATAAATATGGTCAGCTGTTGCCAAGCAAATTAAAATGGCCTGAAGATGAAAAATCTAAGAAGTGTTTAGCATATTTTCTTTTCAATGTTTGTAATACAGATGTTTTAGGGAGAGTGCTTAATTTAGAACAGGATGTAAATAATGAGAGAATAGCTATTGTTGAAAGACTTATTGATTATTTTGAAAATTTGAAAGATGAAGATGCATTATCGACTTTGTCCAATGAAAAACAAAAATTGATTCAGGAAAAAGAAGCTTTAAGTATTACAGATTGTATACATAAAGGAAAAATCAATGTTGGTTGGATTGGTTTGAAAGATGCTACAGAAGATGCAATAATAGTTACTTTTGAAAGAATAAACTTTCTTTTGGGTGATAATGAAGAGATGATAGAAGCATCTTTTCATGAATTTATTGAAGGTTTTACAGAAATAAAAAAGGATTATGTGCAAGAAGTTAATAGATTATTAAGCATATGCATAAGACATGGGACTTTGGAATATTATCTAGTGAGTTATTTTAATAAAAGAGGAATAATAAGTGATTATGCTAAAGAAAAATCAACTATTAATGCAATAGAGAAGTTTTACATAAATATTTATTCATTGATTGATTTTATTAACCATAAATTTATAAGTTTTACAGATAAAAAGAAGTTTGAAAATTATAGAAGCTTATATATTGAAGATGATATTCTCAAAGATATATTTAAAAGACAAAATACATTAATGCAACCTATAGACTTAAAAAATCTTTACTTAGGAATATTAGAAGATAAATTAAAAAGTGAACTGGAAATGTTAGGTGAAAGTGTATATAGTATATTAAAACAGAAGATTCTTAATGAATTGATAATTCTTGATAAATATGTTGAAAATAGTATGCATGATTATGTTAAGATATGCATAGATCAACTTGAAATGGGTTTGAGGCAACTAAAAGAATGGTTTGCAGTCGCTAAACATCAAGCAACCCCTTATAGGTTTGATGTCTGGTTAGCATTATTACAATCTGAATATACATGTTTAACAATTGATAAGAGTAGCTTTGATGATTTTGTTATTAATGGAAATAGTGTTTTATGTTTACATAATGTATTTAATAATTTTTTGTTTAATGTAATAAGGCATTCAGGTTATTCAGAAATGGATCCTCGTTTAGGCTTAACATTAAAAATTGAACAAGAAAGTAATAGTGATGGACAAAGGAAGATTAGATTTAGAATTACAAATAAGGTAAATAAAAACAAAAACCAGGAGATTATTATTAGGGACATTAATAAAATTAAGAAATTGATTTTATCAAAGAAAGATATAGAGAAATATCAAAATGACGAAGGTAAAAGTGGTTATAAAAAAATAATTAGATTAATAGGCTCTCGGATTCTCACCAAATAGGTTGAGGTTTGAATTTTGACAACTAAATATTGCGGAATTTGGAAAAAAATCAGATGGGTTCTGAAAAAAGGGCATACTTCTCCCTTGGAAAAATATAGGATTTTTTTTGA
>CAQPRV010000102.1 GCA_948857205.1 uncultured Clostridia bacterium | reverse complement strand
TTTAATAAATAGATTTATAGTAGGTAAAACACAAATGGAAATAGCAGATGAGTTAAATATAAGTCAAGCACAAGTATCTCGTTTAGAAAAAAATGCAATAAAGAATGTAAAAAGACTAATCAATACCAAATAATATTATTCAAATTTATTGTGCAATTATCATAAATCCAAAAATGAGCTATTGATAAATTAAAATTAAAAATATAAGTTTTTTAACATTTTAACTTCTTAGCAAATCTACCCAACTATAAATAACACGTTTACACATTGTAAACAAATTAATTTGCTCAACACTATCTTTAGCAACAAGATTAATTGAAGACAACTGTTCTCCGATTCAAAGAAAAAGATACCTCTCCTAACTTTTGCCCAGCAACAATAGGAGCAGAGATATTCTCATCTAACTTCATATTTTGTTCTATATTTCTATCATTTCCCTTTTCCATTAAAGTACCCGAATTTTGTTCATATACAACATCAATATTTGAAATAACTCCTTTATTTACAAAAATATTTTTAACAACATCACCTTTTTTACCAAACTCTTTAAATGAAAAACTATTAAAACCATAATCTAGTAGCTTCTGAGCTTCTGCGAAACGTACCTTTGTTGAAGGAGCCTTCATAATAACTGCTATTAAAGATAAATTATCACGAGTTGCACTTGCTGATAAATTATATAATGCCAAACCAGTTGAACCTGTTTTTAGACCAGTTGCACCTTTATAAGTTTTTATTAACTTATTTGTGTTTGAAAGTCCAGATTTTCCACCACGAAGTGAATCCATCCAAATTGTTGTGTATTTAGTAATTGTTGAATGATTATTAAGTAATTCCTTAGACATTAAAGCAATATCATAACTTGATGTTTCATGTCCATCTTCATCTAAACCATGACAATTTTTAAAAGTTGTATCATTCATTCCTAATTCTCTTGCTTTATCATTCATCATTTGAACAAAAGCTTCTTCTGAACCTGCCAAATGTTCCGCCATTGCTACAACACAATCATTTGCAGATGCTACACATATTGCTTTTAACATTTCATCAACTGTTAAAGTCTCTCTTGGATCTAACCAGATTTGTGAACCACCCATAGATGCTGCATTTTCACTACAGGCTACTGTATCTGATAAGGAAATTTTACCACTATCTAATGCTTCCATAATTAACAATATACTCATTACTTTTGTTACAGAAGCTGGTCTTAATTTTTCATGAATATTATGTGCATATAAAATTTGACCTGTTGTTTGTTCTATTAATATTGCTGATTCTGACTCTAAATTTAACGAATTATTTTCTGCAATTTCATTACTTACAGCACTACTTACAAGATTTGCATTTGAAATATTTTGATTATTCAAATTTTTATTATTATTTAATTTTTTATTATCAGTACTATTAGTATTTGATTCTTTGCCTTGAGTTAAATTTGTATTATTATTAGCATTTGAAGAAGTCTCTACAGAATCTGTTATTGTAGACCAAACATATATTGAATCTGCTTCACTTGCAAAACTTGGAATATTGAAAAAATACATTAAAAATAATAAAAGTAATATTAAAACTATATATTTATTTTTTCGCATAAAAATACCTCCTACTTTTTTTACAATATATGTTCGTATCTATAAAAAAAGAACTTTACTTAACTCCTTACTAACTGTCTTAAATTCTAATGATTTGACCTATATAGATAATATTAGGATTTTGTATATTATTTTGTTTTACTAAATATTCAACAGAAACACCATATATTTTTGCAATTTGAGAAAGAGTGTCACCTTTTCTAACTATATATGTATACTTACTTATTTGCTTTACTGGTTCATTTAAAGTTGTACTATTACTTTCTGTAATTCTTAATTTTTCACCAGGATATATTAAACTTGGATTTTGTAGGTTATTTATTTCTACAATATGTTCTACTGTTACATTATAAGCTTTAGCAATTTGTGATAAAGTATCTCCTCTTCTAACAGTATAAGTAATACTTCCAGTTCCCCTTGTTTCATTACCATTAACAGTAGAATTTGTTAGAACTCTAATTTGTTGACCTGGATAAATTAAATTAGGGTTTGATATATTATTTATACTAACTAGTTCTTGTACTGTTGTTCCATATCTTTGTGCTATTTTTGATAAAGTATCACCTGTTTCTACTGTATAAAATACAGTAGTTGAATTAATTGATTCTGTTATATCATCAACTTGTGGAAGTTCTGAAGGTTCTCCTAAAAATATTTCTTTAGTATAAATATCTCTGTCAACATTTCCACTAATTCCTGATACTATTCCTCTATCACTTGATTGTACACCTTGCCATGTTTCCCAATTAGTTCCAATACTCTCCAACTCATTATAATTCCCATAATATGCAATCCAAAGAGGATAATTCTGTGCTAGTTCTCTACCAAATGTACTTCTTGCATTACTTAAATCACTATAAATTATTACTTCTTTATTAGTTAATCTTTTGACACTTTCTAAAAATACTTCTGCAATATTATTTATTTCACTAACACTTACACCTCCAAATACTTCATAGTCCATTGCTAGTTTGCAGTCTGGTGTTTTTCCTGAAATAACTGATGAAAAAAATCTTGCTTGTTGTTCCGCTTCCGATACATTTGTTGCAGTTAAAAAGTGATAAAATCCCACTTTTAATCCATTAGCTTTGGCATTTTCATAATTAATATCAAAATATGGATCTTTTATATTACTTCCTTGGCTTGATTTTATATATACTACTTGTATTCCACTCGCTTTTACTCTACTATAATCAATGTATCCCTGCCAATCACTCACATCAATACCTTGATAAATAGGCTCAGAGCTTGGAGTTAAAGAATATACTGAACTTGTATTTATAAACAATAGTAATGTTATAATTATGCTATATATTAGAACTCTTTTTAATATTTTCAAAAAAATCGCCTCCAATTCATATAATAAAATTTAATTATATTATATGAATTAGAGACGTTAGTGTTCTTTATACGATATCATATTCATAAACGCAAATTGTTTTTGTATAAATATCAGAAAAATCATCATTTTTATTTTTAAAATCAACTACATTAAATAATTTCTTACTTTGTAATTTTATTTTAACTTTAGATATATCTGTTAAAATCTTTGTAGATAAATCTTGACCAATAGGAAGTGTTCTATTTTGATTATCATAAAAAATACAATTAGTAAAAGAAATTGCATTTGAACCTTCTTTTAAATTAATTTTATAAAAGTTAATTTGATTAGCACCAGTTATTAAAATTTCTTTTAATTCTTTTTCTGGATTAATATTAAAAATATTTATATCTTTATAATTAATTTTATCATTAATTATAGCTTTATATACTGGTATATCTTCTGAGATTTTTACTTTTGTTAAAGCCTTTTTTATTATTTGTACCTTTTTTTCTAGAATTAATTTATAACCAATTTGATTTGTATTTTTATTTATTTCTAAAATATTAAATTTATCTTTTGGCATTTCTCTATGTTTTTTATTATTTAAATTAGAAACTTTTGTATTATCTTGAGCTATTCCACCAAATATATCAAATTCCTCACTATCAAGTAATACTTTTTCTTTTCTAGCTTGCATTTTTAAATCTCTTAAGTTGCTTTCTATATCCCTTGGTGTTACATCATTATTTTTTATTTTATTTAATACTTCAAGTACATCTGTTGTAGTTAAGTAAACACTATCTGTTTCTTCTTTAGATAAATTTCTTCTTTGTCTCTTGTCCATTTCTATACCAAACTTTTCAAGATCTTCAACATAGTTAAATACTTTTGTTATTTTCTTAATAACATTAACT
Organism: uncultured Clostridia bacterium; assembly: GCA_948857205.1. Lineage (GTDB taxonomy): Bacteria > Bacillota > Clostridia > TANB77 > CAG-508 > CAG-269. The sequence goes on along the minus strand of CAQPRV010000102.1, from coordinate 5,861 downwards.
TCTTCTTCTTCTCCTTCTGGCAAACTAGCAACTTCATCTTTATTACTATATTTCCAAAATTCAAAAATGCTTTTTTTATGACTGTCTATTTCTTCTATAAATGCAGTTGCATTTTCTATTTTCTTTTTCATATTTTTATTTTTTAGTTTTAGTGCATTAATATCCATTACAATATCTTTTAACTCTGTTTCATTTTGTTCTAAGTTTTTATATAAATCAACTATTTCCTCAATATTGTAATTTTCTTTTTGTTTCTTTCTTTTTTTGATAGGTTCATCATCATCATTATTATTTAAATTGTCTTCAAAAGCGTTGTTAATGTTTTTCATTTTACTTTTATAACTTTTTCCACTATATTTAAAAAAGTATTTAAATTTTCCAAAAAATGTTTTTTTACATTCTAAAAATGTAGATATTTGCTTTTCTTTTGCAAGATATTCTATTTCTTGTTTAGCTATTTCTTGTTTTAATTTTTCTAATTTTTCTTTATTATTTTTTACTAATTCTTCTGTTTTGTCTAGTTTTTCTTCACCTATAAGATATTCACTATTTAGCCATTCTGCTATATTAGAATATTGTATCTTTCTATCTTCTACATAGAATTCTATTTCTCCATATTTGTTTACATTTGTTTTAAATTCAAAATAGTGTGGTAATTCTGTTTGCAAAATAAACATTGCTTTTAATAACTTGTAAAATTGATTTGCTTTAATTTCACTTTCTATTTTTATTTTATATTGACTAGTTATTTTTTGATATACTTCTGTTTCTCCTATAATATGTATACTTAATCGGTCTTCTTTATCATATACTTCATATATTAATGGCCAGCTTTTAGTAAATATCCACATGTAATTTCCAATATCTTCGATTTCTGATTTTTTTAATATTGGATTGTTATAATCTAGGTTTCTAATTGGTACAAATATTTTTCCAGTTTTTTTATTTTCTATTTTCTTTTTAAGTAAATAGAAAAATGTTGAATAATCAGTATCTTCTGTTGGTACTAACATAAAATATTGATCTGTTATTTCTGAATAATATATTTGCCATAAATAATTTCCTTGAAATTTAACTTTAAATGGTATCCTTTTATTTAAATTTTCCTGTTCTTCCTCTATGTTTTCTACATCTCTTATCTTGAATTTTCTTAACATGTTTAAAAAAGTTGTATGTTTTACAAAGTTTTCTTCGCTATCACTATCTAAATAATCTGCTAATGGACTTGCTTTTTTGTATTTTTCTTCAATTGGATCTAGTCTATTTGTAGGAGATAGTAAAATTTGTATATCCTTTATAGAAATATATTTATATTGTTTATATTGCTTTTCATCATATGCTTTTGGAATACTTAATCTTATTGGTTTTACATTTGTTATATTACTTGGTATGTTTTGCATATCTAATCCTAGATATTCTAGTTTTTCCATTATAGCATCACTTTTCTTCTCTTTTATCATTGTAATATTATTCCTCCCTAATTATTTTATAATATCATAAAAATTATGAAATTCATACCCTTGTTCTTTTAAATAAGATATTATGTGTGTAAGTGATTCTACTGTAACTTTTTTAGCTTGTGCATCATGCATTAAAATTACAGCACTATTTTTATTTTGTATTGTTTGTTGTAATCTTTTTAGTTCAAATTCTATTGTTAAGTTATTTGTCTCTGCATCTCCTGTTAATACATTCCAGTCTACATTCATTATTTCATTTTCTTTTAATAATTCATTTGCATTATGCTTTATTTCATGATATTTACCACCAATTAGTCCCCCTGGAAATCTAAATAAGTGAGAATTATATTCTGGAACTTCAATTGCTTGTTTTACTAAATCATTACATCTATTGAATTCTTCTAAAACAGCTTCTGGTGATTGATATATTAAAGAATATTTATGTGTGTATCCATGGTTTGCTATATAATGTCCTTCTTGATACATTCTTTTTAAAATGTTTTGCTTTCCTTCTATATTTGAGCCTAATACAAAAAATGTTGCTTTAACATTTTGTTCTTTTAGTATGTCTAATATTTCTGGTGTTAATATTGAAGGTCCATCATCAAATGTTAAAAATGCTCTTTTATTATCTGATTTGTATATATTTTCTATATTCTTTCTGCCGTTCATCTGTTAATTTTGGTATTTTTTCTTGTACTTTCATTTGTTCTTTCTTTTCAATTTCTTCTTTTTTTTGTTGTTCTTCATATGCAATTGCTTGTACTTGTATTTCATATTGTTCATAGACGTTGTATCCATTTATTATAGTAATAGAATTTTTTATTATTAATATTAAACATAGTAATGTACAAATGCATAGTATAATTATTGCTATTTTTATGTTGTCAATCTTATGTTGTTTTTTATATATTATTAGTTGTTTATCTTCTTCTACCATTTTTACATCCTTTACTTTTCTATTACTATTTTTATCTTTCAACATTATACAACATTTTTTTCTTTTTTAATAGCTATTTTTACATTTTTTTATTATATTATTAAAAAATATTATAATTTACAACTAAATAATTTAATAATTATTTTTTTACATGAATTGTAATTAAAAAACAAGTATAAATTACATTATTAATAAATACTTGTTTTTCTTTAGTAAAATATAATTAAATTTAATGTTTTTTTTGATACTTTTAACCTTTAATTTATTTGTTTTTTATTACATTTTTTAAATATTCTGTTTCTTCTTCAATATTTAATCTCATAAAAATTGGTTCTCCTTTTTCAATAACTTTTATGTTATTTAATAAGGTATATTCTTTAATTGATTTCCATTGTTTTGTTTCAAAATTTTGTATTCCTATTTGTCTTAGTATATTTTCTGATGTTTCATCCATAAAAGGTTTTATTAAAATAGCTATTTTTCTTAAATTTTCTATTAGATGATATATACATGATTCTAATTTTTCTTTTGATTCTTCTTTTGCTAATACCCATGGCATTGTTTCATCTATATATTTATTTGTTCTTGAAATTATATTCCATATTTCTTGTAGGCTATTTGCTATTTCATATTCATTTAGTTTTTCTTCAAATTTATCAATTTGATTTATTGTGTACTGTTCAAAATCTTTGTCAACTTCGTTTGGAGTTCCATTATATTTTGGAACTTTTCCTTCAAAGTATTTGTTTACCATTGATACTGTTCTATTTAATAAATTGCTTAAATCATTACATAAATCAAAGTTGTATCTCTCTACAAATGCTTCAGGTGTAAATATTCCATCTTGTGATACTGGCACTTCTTTTAATATAAAATATCTTGTTGCATCTATTCCATATCTTTCTATAAGAGTTTCTGGATATATTATATTTCCTTTTGATTTTGACATTTTTCCATCTTTCATCATTATCCAGTTGTGTACTAATATTGTTTTTGGTAAAGGTAAATCTAATGCCATTAGAAATATTGGCCAATATATTAAATGAAATCTTGCTATATCTTTTCCAACTATTTGTAAATCTGCTGGCCAGTATTTATTAAATTTTGTTTCATCTTCTGACATATATCCTAATGCTGTTATATAATTTGTTAGTGCATCTAACCACACATATATAACGTGTTTTGGATCTTTTTTTACTTTTATTCCCCAATCAAATGATGTTCTTGTTACACATAAGTCTTCTAGACCTGGTTTTATAAAGTTATTTATCATTTCATTTTTTCTATAATCTGGTTTTATGAAGTTTGGATTTTCTTCATAATATTTTAGCAATTTATCAACATATTTTTTCATGTTGAAAAAATATGCTTCCTCTTTCATTTTTATAACTTCTCTACCACAGTCTGGACATTTTCCATCATTTAGTTGTGTTTCAGTAAAATATGTTTCACATGGTACACAATATAGTCCTTCATATTCTCCTTTATATATATCTCCTTGTTCCATAAATTTATCAAATATTTTTTGAACTATTTTTTCATGCCTCTGTTCGGTTGTTTGAATAAAGTCATCATATTTTATATCTAATTTTTCCCATAATTTTTTTGCCATTTCTGCCATTTCATCTACATATTCTTTTGGTGTCTTTCCTAATTCTAATGCTTTTGTTTCGATTTTTTGACCATGTTCGTCTGTTCCTGTTAACATGTATGAATCTTCACCTTTTAATATATGATATCTTTTAAGACTGTCTGCTAAAATTGTTGTGTATGCAGTACCTATATGGAATCTTCCACTTGGATAGTATATTGGTGTTGTTACATAAAATTTGTTATTCACTATTTTTACATCTCCTTATATTTTTTATTATTTTTTCCATTTTATTAGATAATATTATCATATAAACTGAATTTTGCCAATAGATATATGTAATTTTAAGGCAAAACTACACTATTATCCATTTCTCATAAATTCCTCGGCTACCTTTCGTTACGTCAACAAATTCTATAACAAAAGTCACAACTATATCCAAAAGTGAACTATACCCCAAAAAGTAGAGTCCAAAAAGGGAACCATTATGACTTTTGTTTTAGAATTTGTATGACTACTACAGTCGCATTCGTAATTTATTCTAAATGGATAATAGTGTAGTTTTGAACGTGAAAGAGGCGCATTTTATATGATTATAATTTCTTAATATAAGCTTCACTTATAAAAAGTAGAAACTTGAAATATATAATATCTTAATTAAATTTATTATTTTTAATATTAAAGTAGCATAATATATTAGTAAAAAATCTAATTTGAAAATTTCCACTTACCATTCTCATCTTTTGTTGCCTTAGCACTTGCTGGGATACATACTACTGGACGAATACCATAACTTTTTCCTCCATCACCACCATTATATATATCGCCAATAAAACTTACACGCCATATACCAGCAAGTCCTACATTATTCACTGTAGCTAATACATATCCTGTGCAACCATTATATAGTTCTTTATGAGGAAAATATAATGTATCTGTATTGTCAAGTCTAGGAATACCTGATAAACTAAGATTTGTTTTATTTTTCTTATTATAACTATCTCTGAATAATTCTATCGTTGGTGATCCTGTTGCTATTGCACCATCTATTTCTGTAGCAAACTCATTCCATACTTCTGTATTATTTAAAATATTAACTAATTCATCTAGAGTATTCGCATAAACTATATATGGACTACTTACACTTAATCCTGATGTACTTGGCACTTTTTCTACTGGTAAAAAATCACTTGTTATTATATATACATATGATTCATTATTATAAAAAATTTTCCAATCATTTACTCCTTTTGCACTATAATTTACATTATTACCATAATTTTCAACCGATATTACATCTGCTACTGTTTCAGCTCTCCATATTGCCCACAAAGTTAAATCTGCATTTTCTGTCAAAATTGTGCCTTTTTCATATTCTGCTATTGTTGAAGTCTTATCTTTTGACCAGCCTAAAAATACATATCCTGTTTTAGTTGGAATTGTTGTACTCAATGTTACTGGATAACCATGTGTTTTTTTCTGTTCTGTTGGTGCTCCTTCTCCTCCATTTGCATCATATGTTATTGTATATGTTTTTGTTTCAGATGTACTTGTTTTAGTATCATCTATTGTTAAATCTTTTTTTAATACAAATTTATATCCTTTATATTGTATCTCTGCAAAGTCTATTTCTGTTGTTATCCCATTGTCTTCTATTATTACTGATGATGTCTTTTTATATGTTATTGTCATATCTATTTCTGTATCATAATTATCTTTTATCCATTTTGCTATATCTTCAATTTTTGGATTTATTATTTGCTTTTCACTTGCTAAATCTAGTCTTGCTTCTGTTATTAATAATTTTAATTCTTCTTTTGCAGTTTCTTCATTTGTTTTTTGTCCTGCAGTTGTTGCTCTTTTTAGTATT